>JBILYJ010000118.1:0-12381 GCA_044377795.1 Reyranella sp.
TGCTAGAACCGCCCCGTGTCGTTTCTCACCCGTCGTCGCATCGCCTGGACGCTGCTGCTGCTCACGCCCGCGATGTTCGCCGTCAACATGCTGATGGCGCGCTATGCCACGTTCGTGCCGCCGAACGCGCTGGCGCTGGGACGCTGGCTGTTCGTGGCCATCCTGCTGTTGCCCTTCGCCTGGCCGCGCCTGCTGCGTCATCGCCACGCCCTCACGCGCGAATGGCGCGACCTGCTGGTGCTGGGCGCGCTCGGCATGTGGGTCTGCGGCGCCTGGGTCTATATCGGCGCGCGGTCCGTGCCGGCGCTCAACATCGGCCTGATCTACGCCGCCTCGCCCATCCTGGTCGTGGCGCTCGGTCGCCTGCTCTATCGCGAGCGGCTGACGACGGGCCGCATCGCGGGCATCGTGCTCTGTCTCGCCGGCGTCGCCGCTGTGTTCGCCAAGGGTCGGATCGAGAACCTCCTCTCGGTGCAGTTCACCGAGGGCGATCTCTGGATTGCCGCCGCCTCGGCCTGCTGGGGTCTCTACTCGGTGCTGCTCAAGGCCCGGCCGAGCGCGCTCGATCCGCTGACGCGTCTCTGCGCCATCTCCTTTGCGGGCTGCCTCGTGCTGTTGCCGTTCACGATCGGCGAGGCGTTGCTCTGGCACGCGCCGGACCTCGCCGACTGGCGCACCTGGGCCTCGTTCCTGGTGCTTGCCGTCATTCCCGGCGTCGGTGCCTATGGCGCCTTCGCCTATTGCGTGCGCGAGCTCGGCCCCTCGGTCAGCAGCGTGTCGATGTATCTCGGCCCGCTCTATGTCGGCATCCTCGCCTGGATCGTCCTTGGCGAATCGCCGCAATGGTACCATCTCATCGGAACGGCCCTGGTGCTGCCCGGCCTGTTCCTCGCGACCCGTTCCGCCGCCAAAGGAGTCTGACATGTTCCGCGCGATCCTCACCGTCCTCGCTCTCCTCGTTGCGCTCCCCGCCGCGGCCGAGGAAATCGGCTCGGTCGGCTATCGCTTCAAGTGGCTGGGGCCCAACGACAAGATCGTGGTCGAGGCGTTCGACGATCCCGACCTCGCGGGAATCACCTGCTATCTCGCACGCGCCCGCACCGGCGGCCTCAAGGGCATGGTCGGGCTGGCGGAAGATCCGCCCTATGCCTCGATCTCCTGCCACCAGGTTGGTCCGGTCGACGGCGACAAGGCCGAGAAGCTCAAGAGCCCGCACGAAGTGTTCAGCGAGCGCGCCTCGCTGATCTTCAAGACCACCCAGGTCGTGCGCTTCTACGATCCCAAGCGCCGCGCGCTGATCTATCTCACCTATACCGACCGCGTGATCGAGGGCAGCCCCCAGAATTCGATCAGCGTCGTGCCCGTCGGCCTGCGCTGACTTCTTGCGGAGAACAATGGAATGACCACCCGTCCCACGCCCAACTGGCGCTCGCTGATGTTCGTACCGGTATTGGCCGAACGCTTCATCGCCAAGGCCCATACGCGCGGCGCCGATGCGCTGATCCTCGACCTCGAGGATTCGATCATCCCGTCGAAGAAGGCGGAAGCGCGCGCAGCGATCGCCGCCGCCGTGCCGCGGGTTTCCCAGAACGGCGCCGACGTCGTGGTCCGCATCAACCGGCCGCTCGAACTGGCGGTGCCCGATATCGAAGCCGCCGTGATGCCGGGCGTCTCGGCGCTGATGCTGCCCAAGGTGATGGGTCCGGAGCATGTGCGCCTGCTGGCCGAGCTGGTGACCGAGCGCGAGACGCAGCTCGGCATGGAGATCGGCGACACACGCTTCCTGGTGCTGATCGAGACGACGGCCGCGCTGCCGCATCTCTTCGCCATCGCCGCCGAGCCGCGCATGGCCGGCATGTCGGTCGGCGGCGAGGACATGGCGACCGACATGGGCGCCACGCCCTCGGCCGACAGCATGTACGTCTTCGCCATGCACGGTCTGGCCGCCTGCCGCGCCGCCGGCATCCTGCCGATGGGCTCGATGGGCCAGCTCGCCAAGATCGACGACCTCGACTCCTATCGCGCCGGCCTGAAGCGCGGCCGCGAACTGGGCTTCACCACGGCCTCGTGCATCCATCCCGCGCACGTGCCGATCATCAACGAGGAATACGGCGCGTCCGAAGCCGAGCTCGACCGCGCCCGTCGCCTGCTGGCGGCCTTCGAGGTCGCCAAGGCCAACGGCGAAGGTGCCGTCGCCTTCGAGGGCAGCATGGTCGACCTGCCCATCGTCATTCGGGCGGAACGTTTGCTCGCGCGGGCCGCTTCCTGGAAGAAGACCGGCTGAACGGGAGCCCTCGGCAATGTCGCTTGCGATCTACGGCCACTTCTTTTCGTCCTACACCCAGAAGGTGTTGATGGCGCTCTACGAGAACGGCACGCCCTTCGAGTTCCGCGCGCTGGGACAGGACACGCCCGGGCATGTCGGCGAATGGCTGAAGCGCTGGCCGTTGCGCAAGTTCCCGGTGCTGGTCGACGGCGACCGCACGGTCGTCGAGACCAGCATCATCATCGAATACCTGCAGCTCGCGCATCCCGGCCCGGTGCGCCTGATCCCGGCCGACCCGATGGCGGCCCTCGATGTGCGCTTCCTCGACCGCTTCTTCGATCTGCACGTCATGAACATGATGCAGCTCGCGGTCGACGGCGCGCTCACGGGCGATCCGACCAAACGCAAGGACGGCCACGATGCGGCCATCGAGAAGCTGGAGCGCGCCTACGCCTGGCTCGAGAATGAACTTGCCGGCCGCACCTGGGCCACCGGCAGCGACTTCACGATGGCCGACTGCGCCGCCGCGCCGTCGCTGTTCTATGCCGACTGGGTGCATCGGATTCCCGAATCCTATCCGACCCTGCGCACCTACCGAACGCGCCTGCTCGCAAGACCGTCCTTCGCCCGCTGCGTCGAGGCGGCACGGCCGTTCCGCCCCCTCTTCCCGCTGGGCGCCCCGGACCGGGATTAGCAAGACGGCAAAGATCCCTCGCGGCGCTCGGGATGACACGGGGTTTATTGCCCCACCCATTGTCATCCCGAGCGTAGCGAGGGACCTTTCTTGAACCTTCGCCTCACCGATACAGAAACGTCCCCAGCAGGACCCAGCGGCCGGCCTTCGGTGTGCCGACCAGCGGCGTCGTGTAGTGCCAGAACGGCAGGCGATAGGCCGTCACCGTCGAGGGGCTTGCCACCGACACGATCTCGCTGAAATGGCCGGCGCGACTGTAGACCAGCCACTGGTGTTCGACGCCAGGGGTGCACAGGCTGAGATGCAGGTCGATGTAACCGCCTTTCGCCTTGCCATTCTCGGGATGGTGATCGTTGTGCGGACCGGCATAGTCGCCCGGCCCGTAGCGCAGCACCTGCAGGCCCCAGCCCGATGCAAGCTTGCGTCCCGCCAGCGCCTCGGCAAAAGCGTGGAAACTTTGCGATCGCATCATGCGCGCGAGGCCAATCCGTTCCGCGGCCTTCACGCCGGGCTCGCGGCGGCTCTCGAAATAGATCGTGCGCGCGCGACTGCTCTTGGGCAGCAGCTCGGCATAGTCCTGCTCCATCCCGAAGATCGTGTCGGGCGGGATCGGCTTCTCGATCGGTTCCAGCACGTCCGGCAGCTCGGCCTCCAGCGTGCGCCGCACGCGCGCGGCCTTGGCACGGTCGAGCAGGTCTTCCGCTGCCAGGAACCGCGTGCGCGGGTTGGCCAGCGCCCCGCACAAAGGATGCGTGCCCGCCAGCACGCGCCGGCCGGCACGGCTCAGCAGGTCCTCGAACTCCACGGGAATGCCGTTTGATCTCATCGGTCCGCCCCTCTAAACGACGTGCCTAGCATGCCTTACGCCTCGCTTCGCGACTTCATCGACCGGCTGGAGAAAAGCGGCCGCCTCGTGCGCGTCACCGCGCCGGTCTCGCCGCATCTGGAGATGACGGAGATCCAGACCCGCCTGCTGGCCGAGAAGGGCCCGGCGGTGCTGTTCGAGAACGTCGTGCGGCCCGACGGGACGCGCTCCGACATCCCGGTGCTGGTCAATCTGTTCGGCACGGTCGAGAGGGTCGCCTGGGGCATGGACCGCGAGCCCGGACAGTTGCGCGCCGTCGGCGAGACGCTGGCCTTCCTGCGCCAGCCCGAGCCGCCGGGCGGCTGGCGCGAGGCGCTCGAGATGCTGCCGATGGTGCGCACCGTCATGGCGATGAAGCCGAAGACGGTGAATTCCGCACCCTGCCAGGAGATCGTCCTCACCGGCGAAGACATCGACCTCTCGAAGCTGCCGATCCAGACCTGCTGGCCGGGCGAGCCGGCGCCGCTCATCACCTGGCCGCTGGTGGTGACGCAGGGTCCCAACCCCAAAGGCGACAAGCAGGACGCCTTCAACCTCGGGATCTATCGCCTGCAGGTGACCGGCCGGAACACGACCCTGATGCGCTGGCTGAAGCATCGCGGCGGCGCGCAGCATCATCAGCGCTGGCAGAAGTCCGGCAAGCGCGAGCCGTTGCCGGCCGCGGTGGTGATCGGTGCCGATCCCGGCACCATTCTCGCGGCGGTGACGCCGGTGCCCGACACGCTGTCGGAGTATCAGTTCGCCGGCCTCCTCAGGGGCAAGAAGGTCGAGCTGGTCGCCTGCAAGACGGTGCCGCTCAAGGTGCCGGCCGAGGCCGAGATCGTGCTCGAAGGCCATGTCAGCCTCGACGACTACGGCGACGAAGGTCCGTACGGCGACCATACCGGCTACTACAACAGCGTCGAGCCGTTCCCGATCTTCACGATCAGCGCCATCACGATGCGGCGCAAGCCGATCTACCTCTCGACCTTCACCGGCCGGCCGCCGGACGAACCCAGCGTGCTGGGAGAGGCGCTGAACGAGGTGTTCATCCCCCTCTTCCAGCAGCAGTTCCCCGAGATCGTCGACTTCTGGCTGCCGCCCGAGGGCTGCTCCTACCGCATCGCCGTCGTGTCGATGAAGAAGGCCTACGCGGGCCACGCCAAGCGCGTGATGATGGGCGTGTGGAGCTACCTGCGGCAGTTCATGTACACCAAGTGGGTGATCGTCGTGGACGCCGACATCGACGCGCGCAACTGGAAGGACGTGATGTGGGCGCTGTCGACCCGCATGGATCCCGCGCGCGACATCACGGTGATCGAGAACACGCCGATCGACTATCTCGACTTCGCCAGCCCCGTCTCCGGCCTCGGCTCGAAGATCGGCCTCGACGCCACCGACAAGTTCCCCGGCGAGAGCAATCGCGAATGGGGCCGACAGATTCGCATGGACGACGCGGTGATCGAGAAAGTCGACGCGATGTGGAGCGGGCTGGGATTGCCGGGATCGGGCAAGAAGATCTGGAAGTAGACGCTTAACGTGGCGTCCGCGAAAACGCTGACCATCAGAGTCGCCCGTCGTCCTGAGCGAAGCGTCGAAGACGCGTAGTCGAAGGACCTCTTTTCGTTTCGACAGTCGTGCGCCGGAAAGGAGGTCCTTCGACTGCGCCGCCCTTCGGGCGCCTCCGCTCAGGACGACGGGCACTTTGTGCATCGAACTCCAATTCATCCCGGCATAAGGTTGACGCACTCGATGTGGCGGGAGCCCGTGTGGCACTCCAGCGTTGAGGCCCGTAGAAAAGTCTCAATACGCGCCCAAGGGACCTGCGTGCCCCCCGCTCCCAACAAACTCCTCGAAGGTCCGATCCTCCGCTCGCTGCTGACGCTCGCCGTGCCGATCGTGGCCGCGAACGTGCTGCAGTCGGCCTACCAGATCATCGACGCCTTCTGGGTGGGGCGGATGGGCGGCGCGGCGGTGGCCGCTGTCTCTATCAGCTTCCCGGTCCTGTTCCTCACCTTCGCCATCGGCTCAGGCCTGTCGCTCGCCGGCTCGACCCTGATCGCGCAGTATGTCGGCGCGCGTAACGACAAGATGGTCGCGCATGTCGCAGGCCAGACGCTGCTCATGGTGATCCTGGCCTCGCTGGTGCTGGGCACGATCGGCTATTTCTCCTCGCCCGCGCTGCTGCGGCTGATGGGCGTCGGGCCCGACGTCTATTCCGGGGCGCTGGGCTTCATGCGCGTATCGTTCGTGGGCATCGTCTTCAATTTCACCTTCTTCGTGTTCCAGGCGATCATGCGCGGCATCGGCAGGCCGGCCCTGCCGGTCTACATCGTGCTGGGCACGGTATTCCTGAACTTCGTGCTCGCTCCACTGCTGATCTTCGGCTGGGGGCCGGTGCCGGGCTACGGCGTGATGGGTGCGGCCATCGCCACGTTCATCACCCAGGCGATCGCCGCCATCATCGGCATAGCCGTCCTGCGCATCGGCCTGCACGGCATCCATGTGCGGCGGCGCGACTTCATTCCCGACTTCACCTACGTGAAGCGCGCGTTCTTCCTCGGCCTGCCCGCCTCCATCGAACTCTCGGCACGGGCGCTGGGCCTGATGGTGCTGACGTTCCTGATCGCGAGCTTCGGCACGCTGACGCTGGCGGCCTATGGCGTCGGCTCGAACATCCTGCAGGTCGTCATGGTGCCCGCCATGGGCCTGTCGATGGCGATCTCGACCCTGGTCGGCCAGAATATCGGCGCCGGCAACATCGAGCGTGCGGCGCAGATCGGGCGCCTGGGCGGGCTGCTGGGATTCGCGAGCCTCTCCTTCTTCGGCATCGTCGTCTTCCTGCTCGCGCCCCAGCTCGTTGCCGTCTTCGTGCCCGGGGACGCCGCCGTGATCGAAGCCGGCGCGGGCTTCCTGCGCATCATGTCGCTCGCCTGGGGCTTCCTCGGCCTGCAGTTCGCGCTGACCGGCGTGTTCCGCGCCTCGGGCAACATGGTCCTGACCATGGTGCTCACGCTCGTGTCGCAGTGGGTCGTGCAGTTTCCGCTCGCCTACGTGCTCTCCAAGCACACGGACCTGCACGAGCAGGGAATCTGGTGGGCGTTGCCGGTCTCCAACATCGTCACGGCGCTGATCACCCTCTGCCTCTACGCCAAGGGCGACTGGAAGAAGAAGCGCCTGATCGAGTCGGAAGAAGAACTTGCCGGCAAGGTGACAGAAGACATCCTGGTCGGTGAAGTCTCGCGCTAGCGCTGCCTTCATACGCAGGAAATCCTGCAGCTTATGTGCGAGCGGAGCACCTTAGGTATTCGCAAACGGCAGTTGCAGCTATCTGCACGCCTCCGGAGACTTCTCCTTGTGCTCTCGGGGGGAGAAGTCCAATGGCCGTTGCAAAGGTAAAGAGCGATTTCGTCTATCTGTCGAGCATCTCGGGTCCCGTGCCGCTGACGGAACTCAAGGAAAACCCGCTGCGGGAGTTGCAGACTGCTCTCAAGCGGCTGGGATATCCGGTCGGCGATCTGGATGGGCTCTACGGACCCAATACCCGCAATGCCTGGGCCGAATTCAAGACCGATGTCTATTCCGGTAATCCGGAGCTGATCGGCCCGGAATCGGTCGCCGCGCTGCAGGAGAAGCTGCGCGAGTTGCCCAGTACCGCCAAGCCCATGCTCTCCACGAAGAGTGGCACCATCCAGGCGATCAAGAACCAGTGCGTTGCCATGGGCATCGGTCTGCCGACCCAGATCGCCTATGTGCTGGCGACCACGCAATGGGAGACGGCCCAGACCTTTCAGCCGGTGAAGGAAGCTTTCTGGCTGAGCGAAACCTGGCGGAAGGCGAACTTCAGATACTATCCATATTATGGCCGCGGCTACGTGCAGCTTACCTGGAAGAACAACTACCAGACCTACTCCGGGCTGATCGGACGCGACATGGTGGCGGATCCTGACATCGCGCTCGAGCCTGCCGTCGCCCTGTTCGTCCTCGTCCACGGCTTCAAGACGGGCGCATTCACCGGGCGCAAGATCACCGACTACATCTCCGAGAATCAGATGGATTTCGTCGCCGCGCGGCGCTGCATCAACGGTACCGACAAGGCCAGCGAGATTGCCCAAATCGCCAGGGATTTCCTGGCGACCCTGTAGCTGCTGGAGACGGTTCTCTCGCCCGGACCGGTCCCCCAGCCCGGTCACGACACGCGTGCATCGGACGGCCCGCTCATGTAAATCTTCTTAACATGAGCTGGAAGCGCAACGACCGTGAGGAGCGGAAGTATCACCATGGCAGTCTGCGCGAGGCGCTGATCAAGGCTGCCCGCGAGCTCATCAAGGAAAAGGGCCCGGCGGGCTTCACCTTCGCCGATGCGGCGCGGTCCGCGGGCGTGAGCCCGGCCGCGCCCTACCGCCATTTCCGCGACCGCGACGCGCTGATGGCCGACGTGGCGCGCGAGGGTTTCGAGCGCTTCGCGGCGATGCTGTCCACCGGCTGGGCCAACGGCAAACCCGATCCCGTCACCGCCTTCCACAATATCGGCAAGGCCTATCTCACGTTCGCGCGCTCCGAACCGGCCTACTACGCGGCGATGTTCGAATCGGGCATCTCCCCCGATACCAATCCCGACCTGCGGGCCGCGTCGAAACGGGCCTTTGCCGTCCTGCGCGCCGCGGCCGACCAGCTCGTCGTCCTGCTCCCGGCCGCCGGGCGTCCGCCCGCGCTGATGATGAGCCTGCACATCTGGTCGATGGCGCACGGCATCGCCTCCCTGTTCGGGCGCGGCGATTCCGGCCGGCGCGCGCTGCCCATGTCGGCCGAGGAACTGCTCGAGTCGGAAGTGCTCATCTATATGCAGGGATTGGGTTTTCCCTCTTCGCGCTGAAAGTTTTCGCCGGGGCCTTGACTCCCCGGGTCGGCGACCCCAATGTAAATGTCGTTAACATTCACATAGTTAACATCAGCAAAAGGGGGCTCCCTCATGGGCCTGATCGAAAAAATAGACGACCTCGGCAAGCCGGCGTGGATTGCGCTCCTGGTGCTGAGCTTCATCCTGTTCTGGCCCATCGGCCTGGCCCTTCTCATCTATCTCAAAGGGAGTGGACGCATGTTTTGCTCGAAGCGCTACGGTCACTGGAACATGCCCGATGGCCGCGCGTGCCGTGAGGAATTCCAGGGCTGGAAGCGCCGCACCGGCTGGGGCCGCCGCAGCAGCAGCGGCAACGTCGCCTTCGACGAGTATCGCGAGGAGACGATCAATCGCCTCGATCAGGAGCAGCGCGAGTTCCGCGACTTCCTCGACAAGCTGCGCGCCGCCAAGGACCGCGCCGAGTTCGACCAGTTCATGGCCGACCGTCGCAACCGCCCGGCGACGGAGACGCCGCCGGCGCCCACCGCAGCCTGAGACTTCCGGACAAGGCCTGTCCACGAAGCGCCCGCGGGTCGAACCGCGGGCGTTTTGCGTCAGTGATCGAGCTTCATCGGCAGCCGCTCGCTCTGCGCCCGTTGCGCCAGCTCCGTCAGGGCCGCAAAGGCGTAGCGCGCGCGCTCCTCAACAGGTCCGTCCTCGGTCGGCACCCGTCCCCACGCCGCGACATCGGCAGGCGAGGCCTTCCAGGTCGCGGCATTCAGGTCGGCGAGCTGGCGGCGCAGCGTCGTCACGGAGCCCATGACGACCCGCCGTCCCTCGACATCCTCGCCCTCGAAGGTGATCTCGAAGGCGACCGGCAGCCACATCTCCACGTTGTGGACCAGATGGGAATAGCGTGAGCGGAAGCCCTCCGCGGTCGACCGCATCAGGGCGAGATCGTTGTCCCATTCCTCCGGCAGGATTTCAGGCAACCGCAACGTCGGGTGCTCGGCATAGGCCGCCCACAGGACGAGCGACCCGAATCCGTCCCAGCCGGGACGATGGGTGAACCAGGGAGCCGCCTCCGTCTCGTCCCACTCGAGCGGGCCGGAAAACCGATCGCCCAGCGCCTTCGCAAGCGCGGCGCGCCAGGCGATTACTCTCGCACGGATACGATCCACACTCTTTGACTCGTCGGCGGGGCGGGCTGACCGAACAGCCGGCGGCGCGCCCCGCTCACGAAGGGTCTTCTCGACGAGATTTTCCCAGGCACCGGCGTAGTAGCGCGTAAGCGACCCGACATAGACGTCGAGAGCCATGAAGAGGTGAATTCCTTTCCGTACGGTCGCTGACGCAATCCGCCATTTGCAGTTGCCCTACAAGTACAATTTCCACGTGCAGGGACGCAATCGCAAAGCGGCAAGATTCTTCTCAATTTCGGTTGTCGACATGAGTCGGGCGGGAACAAGCCCGCCCGAGTGCCTTTATCGCCGGAAAACGCGGCTACTGTGGCTCGATGTTCAGGCCTTTCACCAGGTCGATCCAGATCGGCCCCTGCTCGGCCACGATCTTCTCGAAGAAGACGTGGTCGCGGGCGGCATTGTCGATGCCGAAGGTGGTGAGAATCTTCTGGATGCGCTCGCTCTTGCCGCCCTCGACCATCAAGTCCGAGAGCTTCTGCACGATCTCCTTCGGCATGCCCGCAGGACCGACCAGGCCAATCCAGCCCTGGACCTGGAAGGCCTTGTCGGTCACGCCCTGCTCGTAAAAGGTGGGGACGTCGGGAAGCTTCTTCATGCGCTCCATGGTCGGCACGGCGATGGGCCGGCCGTTGCCCGACTGCAGCACGCCGGAAGCGGCGGCGACGCTGCCGCTGCCGCCCTGGACCGCGCCCGAGGCCACGTCCTGCCACATCGGCGCCTCGCCGCGATAATGCACCGCTTCCATGCCGAGCTTGTAATGGCGGTTCAGCGCCGCGACGGCGACATGGCTGTAGGAGCCGGCGCCGTAGGTGCCGAGGCTGGTCTTGTTGGCGCGGGCATAGTCGGCGAGCTCGGCAAGGTTCTTCACCGGCAGCTTGCTGTTCACGATGAGCGGCAGGTGGCCCGCGTCCATCCACGAGATCAGGACGAAATCCTTGTCCGGGTCGTAGGGCAACTTCTTGAACAGCACCTTGTTCATGATCAGGGTGGTCGAGATCGTCCACATCAGCGTGTAGCCGTCCGGCGCCGCGCCCTTCACCTGCTCCGCGGCGATGGCGCCGCTGGCGCCGGTCTTGTTCTCGACCGACACCGGCTGACCGGTCTTCTGGGAGATGTACTCGCCATAGGCTCGGGCGAAGGCGTCGGTGAGACCGCCGGCCGGATAACCGCAGATGATGCGGATCGGTTTGTTGGGCCAGGCTCCCTGGCCGATGGCAGGAGCCGGCAGGGCCGCTGCAACCGCGGCCGCAGAACCATAACGCAGCACATCACGCCGCGACGCACGCACGATCATCGATAGCCTCCCTATGGCGCGATGTTTTTTTGACGGTCGGGGCCGTCTCGGGCGCGCCTGGGAGGGAGCATGGCCGCGATTTCGCTGTGCGTAAAGGCCATGCCTGGAGCGCGGCCGCTCCGAAGCGGCCGGGCCCTGCTGCGGCTCGGGGCGGCCTCAGCCCGTCCTGGTCGCGCCCGACTTGAGCATCGAGTCGATCTCACCCTGCGTATAGCCGGCTTCCTGCAGCACCTCGACACTGTGCTCGCCCAGCCGTGGCTGCAGGCGGGTGATCTCGGGCTTGGTCTTGCTGAAGCGCGGCGGGATGTCGGTCATGCGCAGCTTGCCCTCGGTCGGGTGATCGACTTCCTTCCAGAAGCCGGTCGCCTCGAGCTGCGGATCGACGAACAGATCGTCGAGCGTGTTCACCGGCCCGTGCGGCACGTTGGAGTTCTTGAGCAACGCCACCCATTCGGCGTTGGTGCGCTCGGCGCAGAGGCCGGCGAGCGTCGAGTAATATTGCTCGACGTTCTTCAGGCGGTTGGCCAGGCCCTGGAACCGCGCGTCCCCGGCGAGGTCCTCGCGGCCGACCAGGGTGCAGAACTCGCGCCAGTGGCTGTCGGTGTAGGGCAGCAGCGCGAAGTAGCCGTCCTTCGACGGATAGGGCCGGCGCTCCTTGTTGAGCACACGCTTGTAGCCGGCCGTATCGAGCGCCGGCTTGAAGGTCTCGCCGTAGAGATGCTCGACCATCACGAACGAGACCAGCGTCTCGTACATCGGCACCTCGACCGACTGGCCCTTGCCGGTGCGCTCGCGCGCGAACAGGGCGGCCAGCAGGGCGGAGACCACGCCGTTGGAGCTCGTCTTGTCGGCCACGATCGTCGGCAGGAAGCGCGGCTGGCCGGCCACGACGGTCTGCAGCGCGGCGAGGCCGGAGCCGGCCTGGATGATGTCGTCATACGCCGCCTTGGCGCCCATCGGACCGGCAGCGCGGTAGCCATAGGTCGCGAGATAGACGATGCGCGGATTGACCTTCTCGAACTTCTCGTACTCGACGCCGAGGCGCTTGGCCGGCTCGGGCCGGTAGTTGTGCATGATGACGTCGGCCGTCTCGGCCAGCTTGAACAGGGCGGCACGGCCGGCCTCCTGCTTGAGGTCGAGCACGATGGAGCGCTTGGAGCGATTGCAGCCGAGATAGAAGGCCGACATGCCGGGATTGCGGGCGGGCCCGAGCTGGCGCGTCGTGTCGCCTTCCGGCGGCT
>JBILYJ010000119.1:0-12371 GCA_044377795.1 Reyranella sp.
AGAACGCGCCTTCCCCGGGGTTGAGGATGAGCTCGAGCCCGGCCGCCTTGGACGCCGCCTTGAGCGCTCCCTCGGCCTGGTCCCACACCGCGTCGGACCCGGCGCGGACCGGCGGACGGTCCGAGAATTTCACGAAATAGTCCGGAAAGCCCAGGTCCTTGTAGATCGAGCCCAGCAGCTCGCAGAACCGGATCGTCTCGCTCTCGATCTGCTCCTCGCTGCAGAAGATGTGGGCATCGTCCTGCGTGAAGTTGCGCACGCGCATGATGCCGTGCAGCGCGCCCGACGGCTCGAAGCGATGGCAGGAACCGAACTCGGCCATGCGCAGCGGCAGCTCGCGATAGCTGCGAAGCCCCTGGTTGAAGATCTGCACGTGACAGGGGCAGTTCATCGGCTTCAGCGCGAAGATGCGCTTGTCGTCGTCGGCCAGGAACTCGCGCAGGCCTTCCTCGTTCTCGCTGAGATACATGTTCTCGCGGAACTTCTCCCAGTGGCCCGAGGCCTCCCACAGCTTGCGATCGACCAGCTGCGGCGTCTTCACTTCCTGGTAGCCGCCGGCATCCAGCCTGCGCCGTATGTAACTCTCCAGCGTGCGCCAGAACGTCCAGCCCTTGGGGTGCCAGAACACCATGCCCGCGGCTTCTTCCTGCTGGTGGAAGAGGCCCATCTCGCGGCCGAGACGGCGATGGTCGCGCTTCTCCGCCTCCTCGATGCGGTGCAGGTAGGCCTTCAGGTCCTTGTCCGAGAAGAAGACCGTGCCGTAGATGCGCTGCAGCTGGGCGTTGTTCCTGTCGCCGCGCCAGTAGGCGCCCGACACCTTCGTCAGCTTGAATGCCTTGCCGAGCTTGCCCGTCGACGGCAGGTGAGGGCCCAGGCACATGTCGAGCCAGTCGCCCTGCTTGTAGACCGAGATCTCCTCGTCCTTCGGCAGCTCGTCGGCCCACTCGGCCTTGAACTTCTCGCCGTGCTGGCTGAAGTAGTCCTTGATCTGTGCACGATCCCACACCGAGCGCTCGATCGGCAGGTCGCGGTCGACGATCTCGCCCATGCGCTGCTCGATCCTGGCGAAGTCCTCCGGTGAGAAGGGCTGGTCGCGGACGAAGTCGTAGTAGAAGCCGTCCTCCGTCGAGGGGCCGAACGTGATCTGCGTGCCGGGGAAGAGTTCCTGCACCGCCTGCGCCAGCACGTGCGCCGCATCGTGGCGGAGCAGCTCCAGCGCATCGGGGTCGCGCGACGTCACGATGCCGATCTTTGCGTCACGGTCGACCACATGAGCGAGGTCGACCATCTTGCCGTCGACACGGAGCGCGAGGGCCGCCTTGGCGAGTCCGGGACCGATCGATGCGGCGATCTCGGCGCCGCTGACGGGCTTGTCGAAGGACCGGACCGAGCCGTCCGGCAGGGAAATGTTGATCATTGAATTCACCAGCTAACGAAATTCCGAACGCAATCCATCCGCCGACTCAAAGGGTCGGCAGCGGCAGGCCGGGAAGCCGCACGAGTGCGCGCGCCCGGCCGATTCAAGTTCGGACGGTGGTGATAACGGCAGGAGCGGTGAAAAACCGACGTTCCATGTGCCCGGAGATAGTTGCCGGGCAACGCTGAGTCAAGGTCAGCGGTCAGCCAGACGGTGGTAGAGCGCCAGGAACTGGTGGTTGGACTGCGCCAGGCTGTAGTTGCTGCGCACGTGCTCCTGCGCCGTCCGCGCCAGTTCCGCCCGCCGCTCGACCGACAGCGACAGGGCGGCCTGCAGGGCTTCGGCCAGCGCCGCCGGATCGCCGGCCGGGGACAGCCAGCCCGTGACGCCGTCGGGGCGGAGCGTCTCGGCGGCACCGCCGCCGTCCTCGGCCACGACCGGCCGTCCCATCGCCTGGGCTTCGACGAGGGCCCGGCTGAAGCCCTGGCGCGCCCCGCCGGTCGACACGACGACGTCGGCCAGCATGTAGGCGGCCGGCATGTCGTCGACATAGGGTCCGATCTGGACGCGACCGTTGAGCTCTGCCGCCTCGATGGCGCGTTCGAGTTCCTTTTCGAACGGCGTCGCCGCCCCGGTCGAGCCGAGCAGCAGGCAGAACACGTCGTCGCGGCCCAAACGCTTGATCGCCTCGACGAGGATCTTCTGGCCATTGTCCTCGCCGAAGCGGCCGGGGCAGAGAACGAGATGGCTGCCGTCGGGCACGCGCAGCTCGCCGGCCAGGCGGATCAGCCGGTCGGCGCGCACGATCGCCGGATCGAAACGGTCGAAGTTGATGCCGGGGGTGATGACTTCCAACCGGTCCTGCAGCGACGGGAAGCGCTCCAGCGCATCGCGCGCGACATGCTGCGAGACGGCGATCACCGCATCGGCGCGCGATTGACGCGCCTCGACGAAACGGCCCGTGAGATCGGAAGCAAGGAACGGCCTGTGCAGGGTTGCGATCCACTTGACGCCGAGCCGCCGCGCGAGCGCGCGGGCGACCCAGCCCGTCGCCGGCGAACGCGCCTGGATGACGTCGACCTTCGCGTCGCGCAGGCTGGACGCGAGCTTGCCGGGCAGTGTCAGCCGTCCCCACATCGGATGAGATGGTGCGGGAAGTTCGATGTGGCTCGCGCGCAGCCGCAGGAGGTCGGGGACCATGCTGCCGCCGGGCGACGCCACGATCGCCGTACCGCCCGCTGCAATGACGGCCTGCGCGGCTTCGAGCGTGGCGCGGGCGAGGCCGCCGCCGGCCAGTGTCGGAACGATCTGAAGCAGGGTGGGCGCGGACACGGGCGTTGCTTTTGGCTACATGATCAAGGGGAGGCAGCAGGTAACACGGGAGGCGCAACGTGGGTAGGGTCGAGCGGCTGCAGCGTGACGACGGCAACAGCATCGCCTATGCGGTGACGGAAGGACGTGCGCCGACCGTCGTCTTCCTCGGCGGCTTCCGGTCCGACATGACCGGCACCAAGGCGGTGGCGCTCGAAGCGTGGGCCCGGAAGTCGGGCCGCGCCTTCCTGCGTTTCGATTATTTCGGTCACGGACAGTCGTCGGGCCGCTTCGAGGACGGCACGATCGGCCGCTGGCTCGACGACTCGCTCGCCGCGATCGATCGATTGACGGCGGGCAAGCTGGTTCTGGTCGGCTCCAGCATGGGCGGCTGGCTGTCGCTGCTGGCGGCGCGCGCGCGGCCCGAACGGCTGGCCGGTCTCGTGCTGATCGCCGCCGCCCCCGACTTCACCGAGCGCATGCTGCTGAAGGGCCTCTCGCCCGAGGATCGCGCGACCCTGGAGCGTGACGGCCGGCTCGAACGTCCGTCGCAGTATTCGCCCGAGCCGTCGGTCTTCACCTGGAGGCTGATCGAGGAGGGGCGCCATCACCTGCTGCTCGACAAGCCGCTGGCACTTCCCTGTCCGGTGCGCCTGCTGCATGGCCAGAGCGATCCCGACGTGCCGTGGGAATACTCGCTGCAGATCGCGAAACATCTCGAGGCGCCGGACGTCATCACCACCTTCATAAAGGGCGGCGACCATCGCCTCAGCACCCGAGCCGACATCGCGCGCCTCATCGCGACGGTCGAGGAGCTGGTGGGCTAAGAGGTCCCGTCGCCTCGACCGAAGCGCGAGACGGAATCGATCCGAGCATCCCAATACTGACCTCACCCTGAGGAGCGAACGCAGTGAGCGTCTCGAAGGGTGGGCACGAGCACCGCGTCTGTTGCCCATCCTTCGAGACGCCGCGCTTCGCACGGCTCCTCAGGATGAGGTGAAAGGGTCAAGTTGAGACGGAGAGACTCTAGTTGGCGGCGGCCGCGATCGCCTGCAGGCCCTCGCGATAGGTCGGATAGCGCAGCACGATGCCGAGCTCGCGCTTCAGCTTGTCGTTCCGGACGCGGCGATTCTCGGAATAGAAGGAGCGCGCCATCGCCGACATCGTGGGTGCGGCTTCGTCCCAGGGAACGGCCGGTGGCACCGGACGTCCCAGCAGCTCGCAGGCATAGGCGATGACGTCGGCATTCGGTGCCGGCAGGTCGTCGGCCACGTTCCAGATTTCGACCTTCCCGTCTTCGCGCGCCGTGGCCTTGAGGGCGCTGGCGGCGAGATCCTCGACATGGATGCGCGAGAAGACCTGGCCGGGCTTGTCGATGCGCTGCGCCGCTCCCGCCCTCACGCGGTCGAGGGTGCTGCGGCCGGGACCGTAGATGCCGGGCAGCCGCAGGATGTGGAGGGATGCGCCGGTCGCGGAGGCAAGCTCGCGCCAGCCCTGTTCGGCGGCGAGCCGCTGCCGGCTGCGCGGCTGCGTCGGAAGGGCAGGTGTCGTCTCATCGACCCAGCCGCCCTCGTGGTCACCATAGACGCCGGTGGTCGAGAGGTATCCCAGCCAGCGGGCGCGGCGGAGCAGGTCGCCGCAGGTGCGCAGCGCCGGATCGCCGGACTCGCCCGGTGCGATCGTGCAGAGAACGTGCGTGGGCTCACCGAAGGCTTCCGGAGAGAACGCCGTCGTGCCATCGAACCTGTGCGCCTCGATTCCCGCTTCGCGCAGCCTGCGTGCTTTCTCTTCGCTGGTGCAGGTGCCGGCCACCGCCCAGCCTTCCGCCATCGCGAGCCTGGCGATTTCAAGGCCGCTGAACCCCAGGCCGAAAATGAAAAGTCGTCTTGTCATCTTGTCAGGAACGCCTCCGCACGGTTCTTTTCAACCATGTTGTTCAAAGCAAAGCCGCTGTGGACGCTGCTCGGCCTTCTCGCCGCGTCGCCGTCGCTCGCGCAGCCCATTCCCGTGATCCCGGCGCCCGCCACGTCCTTGCCCGGGCCTTCCGCGCTGGAAACGCGCCCTGATCACGTTCGCCGCTACACCGAGTGCATGCAACTCGCGCGGATGGAGCCGCTGAAGGCCTTGCCGGCGGCCGAGAAGTGGATCGTCGAAGGCGGTGGCATGGGCGCCCGCCACTGCGTCGCCGTCGCCATGTTCCGGTCGGGCAAGCACGCCCAGGCCGCGGCGCAGTTCGAGGCCATCGCCCGCGACATGGGCCAGGACCGGCCGGGCCTGCGCGCCGAGTTGTACGCCCAGGCCGGACAGGCCTGGATGGAGGCCGGCGCCGCCGAGAAGGCCGCCGCCGCGCAGAGCCGGGCGCTGGAGCTCAAGACCAACGATCCCGACCTCTGGATCGATCGCGGTCTCTCCTACGCCGCCATGCAGTCCTGGCCGCGCGCCATCTCGGACTTCGACCAGGCCATCCGCCTGCGCCAGGACGATGTCGAGGTGCTGGTGCTGCGCGCCGCGGCCTGGCGCAATGCCCGCGATCCCGGCCGCGCCCTGGTCGACGTCAATCGCGCTCTGTCGATCGCGCCGGACCATTCCGAGGCGCTGCTCGAGCGCGGCCTCATCCATCTCGCCCGCGGGTCGCGCGACGCCGCCAACGCCGACTTCAACCGCGTGCTGAAGCTGGTGCCGCCGGGTTCGCCGGCGGCCCGCCGCGCCGAGGCAGGGCTTGCCGGCGGGGCCCCGGCCGCGCCCCCCGCCGCGCCTCCTCCGGCGCCGCCCGCCGGCGGGAAGCGATAGCCTCGCGATGACCGGTCAGGTAAAATGCGGGCAAATGAACAAAGCCCTCTCGTCGATCACCCTGCTCGGTGCGCTGGTCCTTGCCGTGCCGGCCTTCGCACAGCCTGCTGCGGCCCCGCAGCCGCCGACTTCCTATTATCCGGCGCCGCCTCCGGAGCGGGCACCGGTGACCGAGCGCGGCGCGTCTCCTGCCCAACTCTCCTCGCCCCTGCCGCCGGCGCCGCCGAAGGTCGAACGGACGGTCGTCGATTCCGACGCCGAGGCGCAGCTGTTCGCGGACGCACGCAAGATCACGTGGGGCCGCCATTCCAAGATCAAGGGCGCGAAGCCCGGCGAAGTGACGGTGACCCGCCAGGGCAATCTCTGGACCGTGAAGGGCCGTCTCGACAGCGTCGCGCCCGGTACCGAGGGCGACTGGGTTGCCATCGACGGTGTCGTCGAGCGCATCGCGGCGGGCGTCGTCCAGGTTCGCGGCGAGGTCGCCTTCCGGGTCGCCACGGTCGAGAAGGGCACGCCCTGCAAGGTGGCGGGCCTGCTCACCTTCCGCCGCTCGGGCAAGTCGCAGGCCTGGCGCCTGGCCGAAGGCGACAATCCGTGCGACGGCAAGCGCGAGGGCTTCGACCTCGTGATGGACAAGCCGGGCGAAAAGAAGCCCGTTCCGGCGCAGCCGAAGCGGACCTGATCTTGCCTGGAGTTTTCCAGGCAAGACTGACTCGATCGGAGCATCACAACACTGACCTCACGCTGAGGAGCGAACGCAGTGAGCGTCTCGAAGGATGGGCACGAGCACCGCGTCTGTTGCCCATCCTTCGAGACGCACGCCTACGGCGCGCTCCTCAGGATGAGGGGGTGCGGGTGAACCTGAAGCGGAACGCCTAGTCTAGCGCTGGGTCCTGATGGTCGCGATGGCCGCGCGGGCCAGCGCGTCGGCGCGCTCGTTCTCGGGATGGCCGCTATGGCCCCTCACCCAGTGCCACTCGACATGATGGACGGCACGGGCGGCGTCGAGGCGCTGCCACAGCTCGGCGTTCTTTACCGGCTTTTTGTCTGACGTCTTCCAGCCGTTCTTCTTCCAGCCGTGGATCCACTTGGTGACGCCGTCCTTCACATAGGTGCTGTCGGTGAAGAGGCGGACATGGCAGGACCGCTTCAAGGCCTCGAGCCCCTGGATCGCCGCCATCAGTTCCATGCGGTTGTTGGTCGTCGCACGATCGCCGCCGGACAGCTCGCGTTCCTTCTCGCCCATGCGCAGGATGGTGCCCCAGCCGCCCGGGCCGGGGTTCCCGCTGCACGCGCCGTCGGTGAAGATCTCGACTTTCGGCGCTTCGCTCACGTTTTTCTCACAAGCCGTAATCCGAAAGAGACGTGACGCCGCGGTGGAAGCGCAGCTTGGCGAGGTATTCCTGCGGGTCCTTGCGCTTCACCAGCGCGTTGGGCGGGGTGTGCACCCAGTCGTAGAGCCGGGTCAGCAGGAAGCGCAGCGCCGCGCCGCGCGCCAGCAGGGGCAGGGCCTGCTTCTCGTCGTCGCCCAGCCGGCGCACGCGCTCGTAGCCCTGCAGCAGGGCGCGGGCCTTGGTGGCGTTGAAGGAATTGTCGATCTCGAAGCACCAGGCGTTGAGGCAGATCGCGACGTCGTAGGCCAGCAGGTCGTTGCAGGCGAAGTAGAAGTCGATCAGGCCCGAGAGCCTGTCCTGCAGGAAGAAGACGTTGTCGTTGAACAGGTCGGCATGGATGACGCCGGCCGGCAGGGCGCGCGGCCAGTTCGCTTCGAAGAACTCGATCTCGGCGCCGAGCTCACGGTCGAGCGGCGCATCGATCTCGCGACGGCAGCCTTCCCAGAGCGGGCGCCAGCCCGCCACCGACAGGGCGTTGGGCCGCCGGAGCGCGAAGTCCTGGCCGGCGAGGTGCAGGGCGGCCAGCGCTTCGCCGACCGGTGCGCAATGCGCGACCGTCGTGCGGCGCGGCCACATGCCATGCAGGAAACTCGTGATCGCCGCCGGCTTGCCGGCCAGCGTGCGCAGCGCGTTGCCGTCGCGGCCATGGATCGGCTGCGGGCAGGTGAGGCCGCGCGCGGCGAGATGGTCCATCAGGCCGAGGAAGAAGGGCAGGTCCCGGGGATCGACGCGCTTCTCGTAGAGCGTGACGATGAACTGGCCCTTCGTCGTCGTGAGCAGGAAGTTCGAGTTCTCGACGCCTTCGGCAATGCCCTTGAAGGACTCGGCCCGGCCGATATCGTATTCGGCGAGAAAGGCTTCGAGCTCGGTGTCGCCGACTTCCGTGTAGACCGCCACGTCAGGCCACCAGCGCGCGCGGCAGCTTGAATACGACGCTTTCCTCGGTCGTGCGCACTTCCTCGACGGTGACGTCGTAGCGGGCGCGGCAGGCCTCGATCAGCTCGTCGACCAGCAGCTCGGGCGCCGAGGCGCCGGCGGTGATGCCGAGGCGGTGGGCATCGCCCAGCCACTCCCAGTCCATGTCGGCGGCGCGCTGAACCAGGCGCGACCGCGCGCAGCCGTAGTTGGCCGCGACCTCGACCAGCCGCATCGAGTTCGAGGAATTCGGCGCGCCGATCACCACCATCGCGTCGCAGCGCTGGGCGATCGCCTTGACCGCGGCCTGGCGGTTGGTCGTGGCGTAGCAGATGTCTTCCATCTTCGGCCCCTGGATCGACGGGAACCGGCGGCGCAGCACGGAAACGATGCCGGTCGTGTCGTCGACCGAGAGGGTCGTCTGGGTGGCATAGGCGAGATTTTCCGGATCGGCGACGACCAGCGTCTCGGCCTGGGCCGCGTCCTCGACCAGCACCACCTTGCCGGGCGGCAGCTGTCCCATCGTGCCGATCACCTCGGGGTGGCCGGCATGGCCGATCAGGACGACGGTGCGGCCCGACTGGGCGTGACGCTCGGCCTCGCGATGGACCTTCGAGACCAGCGGGCAGGTCGCGTCGACATAGAGCAGGTTGCGGCGGGCCGCTTCGGCCGGCACCGATTTCGGCACACCATGCGCGGAAAAGACGACGGGCCGGTCGTCCGGCACCTCGTCGAGTTCATCGACGAAGATCGCGCCCTGCGCCTCGAGGTTTTCGACCACGAAGCGATTGTGCACGATCTCGTGCCGGACATAGACCGGCCGGCCGTAACGCTCCAGCGCACGCTCGACGATCTGGATGGCACGGTCGACGCCGGCGCAGAAGCCGCGCGGGCTGGCGAGCAGGATCGTGAGCGGCTTCTTTGGGGCAATCATCAAATTCGTTCGACGCGATGCCGACCCGTTCGCTTGCGGGCCTGCGGACCATTGCCTAGAGTCCGTGCACTACGGATCTGGCGCGGCACCGTAACAAAGCCGCCGCAACGGGGAAAGCAACATGACCGAACCGGTTGTCGCGGCCAAGGCGCCGTCGAAGGTGGCTCTCGAGGCAGGCAAGGACTATTGGTGGTGCGCCTGCGGCCTGAGCAAGTCCCAGCCCTTCTGCGACGGCAGCCACAAGGGCACCGGCCTCGCCCCGATGAAGTACTCGGTCGAGAAGGCCGGCGACTACTGGCTCTGCGACTGCAAGCACTCCTCCAAGAAACCGCTTTGCGACGGCACACACAAGACCCTGGCATGACCCTGAAATCGTATCTTTGCGCCGCGCCTGTCGCGCTGGCGCTCCTTCTCTCAGCCTGTGGCGGCAAGTCCGAGGACTCCGCGACGGCCTACTGTCCGGCGCCCTTCACGGTCCAGGACGCGGGGCGGTTGACGCATTTCAAGGATGGGCCGGGCCGCGATCCGCGCGATGTCGAATATGAAGCGGCATTGGCCGGCGTCGGCGCGACCTGCACGCTGCGGCGCAATCGAATGGACGTGACCCTGATCATGCGCATCGCGGTCAGCGCCGGCCCCTCGGTGGTCCCCGGGCAGACGCGGGTGCCGTACTTCGTGCGTGTTCTCGGCAGTTCGGGCCAGGTCGTCCAGGGCCAGGACTTCACCGCCGATTTCAAACTGTCGAGCGCCAACCCGCGCGGCCAGTCGCAGGAGGAGCTCAACCTCACCCTGCCGTTCAACCAGATTTCCGAGCTCGGCAGCTACCGCATCGCCGTCGGACTCAAACCGACGATGGAAGAGCTCGAGTACAACTGGCGGCAGGGCCAGCGCTGATGAGCGCCTATGCCGACAGGCTGGAAGCATTGGCCGCCGCGGCGGCCGATCGCTGCACGACCTGCGGCAAGTGTTTCGAGGCCTGTCCGACGGCCCGCGAGAGCGGCCTCGATGCCGGCGACGCCGTGCAGCGGGTCGGCGAACTCGTCGCCCTGACGCGCAAGGGCGCCGCCGCGGCGCCGCTGCTCGACAAGTGGCTCGGCGCCTGCGACGGCAGTGCCCAGTGCAGTGCCGCCTGTCCCGAGGACATCAACGTCCGCCAGTGGGTGACCATCGCCAAGATGAAGTCGCTGCAGGCGGTGCGGCCGGTGCAGGAGGGCGCGGCCAACGCCGCCAGCCGCTTCCGCCACATGGCGCAGGCCGTGCGGCTGCTGGCCAGCATGCAGCTGCCGTCCGAGACGCTGAAGCAGATCCTGGCGCCGGCCGAGCGGCGCACCGCCGACGTGCTGTTCTATACGGGCTGCAACGTGCTGCGCACGCCGCACATCGTGCTGAACGTCATGGACATCCTCGACGCGCTTGAGCTCGACTTCGACGTGGTCGGCGGCACCGCGCATTGCTGCGGCGTCTACCAGTTCCAGGAAGCCGATCTGCCGACCTACGAGCGCATGGGCCATCGCACCTTCCAGCGCTTCGGCCAGTCCGGCGCCTCCAAGGTGCTGACCTGGTGCCCGACCTGCACCAAGAATTTCGACGAGCTGGAAAAGGACGTCGAGGAACCGGCGTTCGACCTGGGACATGTGAGCGAGTTCCTTGCCGCCAATCTCGCGGCGCTCAAGGCGCGCTTCACGGCGGACCAGCCCAAGCGGCGCGTCGTGATTCACGAGCATCAGGGCATCGGCGCCACGGTGGAAAGCATCCGCAACCTGCTGCGCGCCGTGCCCAACCTCGAACTGGTCGAGTTACCGCAGGATTCCGGCTTCTCCTATGCCTGCGGCGGCCAGGCCGCGAAGTTCAAGGCGCGCGAGCAGGCGATCCATCGTGACCTGGTCAGGGGCGCAGTCGATGCCGGCGCCGACACGATCGTCACCATGTATCATTCCTGCCATCGCTCGCTCTCCGGCGCCGAGGCGATCTATCCGTCGCTGAAGGTCGTGAACTTCACCGACGTGCTGGCCGAGGCGCTGGGCCGTGGCGGCCATCCCGACTACTACCAGCTCTACAAGCAGGGCGGCGCGATGGACGAGGCCGTGAAGGCCGCGCGCGGCTTCCTTGAGAACAACGGCGTGCGCATCGACGAGAACGCCGTGAAGTCCCTCACCGCCGACATCTTCAACGAAACCGGCATCGGCGGCCCGCGCGAGGCCTTCGCCGAAGCCTTCGGCGCGCTGGCTCGCGAAAGCGGACACTCGTCATGAACGCCATGCTCATGAAGGAACTGTCGAAGCTGAGCATCGAAGAGAGGCGGGCGCTGATCGACGATCTATGGGACAGCATCGATAGCGAACTTGCCGCCGTGCCGGTTTCCGAGGAGGTCGGAGCCCTGCTCGATCGGCGTGCCGCGGCTCTGGCAAGCGATCCCAACCAGAGAAAGTTCACGCTTCAGGAAATCGCCGAGCGCCACAACGTCAAGCTATGACCCTTGCGGTCGTATACACGGGCGACGCAGCTGCGGACATCGACGAGGCTTTTGATTGGCTCGCGGAGCGAGCGCCACAGGCAGCGCTGGATTTCCTGCTCGCGATCCGTCGTGCCGAAGTTCATCTGGGGCGAAATCCGACCATCTATCGTATCGTGCGGCGCGGACCGCGCATCTAGATTCGGCGGCTCAACCTCCGTCCATTCCGGTACCAGCTCTACTTTCAGATTTTCGACACCGAGGTGATCGTGATTGCTTGCCTTCATGCACGCAGGTCTCCGCGCGTCCACGCGAGAATTGTGTCCGATCGAGGCTAGATCGGAGAACAGACACCAATGACCGATGTCTGGCTGTTCTCCTACGGCACGCTGCAGCAGGAAGACGTGCAACTCGCGACCTTCGGCCGGCGGCTCGAAGGTCGTGCCGATGCCCTGCCGGGCTATGCAACGTCGCTGCTCGAGATCCGGGACGCCGAGGTCGTGAAGACCAGCGGCAAGACGCATCACCTGATCGCGCTGCCTTCGGGCCGTGCCGAGGACGAGGTGCCGGGCGTGGTGCTGAGGATCACTGCGGCCGAGCTTGCCGCTGCCGACACGTACGAAGTGTCGGACTACAAGCGCGTCGCCGTGCGTCTGAAGTCCGGCCTCGAAGCCTTCGTCTACGTCGCCGCCTGATATCGCCGGCTTAGCGTTCGGGGACAGACAGCACCGCCCACGCCGCATCGGCAAAGAACCTCACATGATCGGAAAGAGGACCTTCGAAGCGGCCGTAGACCTTGTAGGTCGCGGGCTGCATCACGGTGCCGATGGCGGACGCCGCGGCGAGGTCGGGGTCCCGCTGCGGGATCTCGCCGGCCGTCATGGCGTTCACGATGACCGCGCGCACCACGTCGACCGGATTGGGCGTGCTGTCGGGGACCATTGCGAGGAACAGGTGCTGGGTGAGCAGGTGGTAGGCGAACAGGGACCAGTCCCGGTCCGCCCATTCGCAGTAGCAGCGGACGATGGCCTCGATCTTTTCCCGCAGGCCCGTGACGGGGCGATGGACCTCGGCCAGCGCCTCGGCCAGCGCGCGGTGATGGCCGAGGAAGATGTCGAGGGCGAGCTGCTCCTTGCTGGGGAAGTAGCGGTAGATCGT
>JBILYJ010000596.1:0-3195 GCA_044377795.1 Reyranella sp.
GCGTGATCGCCAACGACATCTCGACCTCCTAAACGACGCTGTCGCTTCAAAGAATCGAGCCCCGACCTCCAGCGCAAATCACATAAGAGTCATCGGTTCAGACGGTTGGTATAATTGGTAATGCAGGCGCTCGGCCTTCTTGTGCTCCTCGATGTCGCGGAAAAAAATGATGATGCGGTCGCCCTGCTCGCTGGGCAGTAAACTGACTGACGCCTCGACGGTGACTTCGGTTCCGTTGGCACGCAGCACCGGCAACTCACGCCTCGTGCCGGGCGTGGCCTGGGTGTTTGCCCAGAAAGCGTCGACTTGGTCGGCGAACATCGCCCGCATGCGCGTCGGCGCGAACAGGTCGATCATAGGCGCCCCGATCACCTGCTCGGCCCGGTATCCCAGGCAAGACTCGGCGGCGGCGTTGAACTCGGTGACGCGGCCGGTTCGGTCGATGGCGACGAAGCCTTCCAGCGAGGTGTTGAGCACCTGCTGCAGATAGCTCTGCCGCTGCTGCAGGTGCAGCCGCTCGGCGGCGAGCCGGAGATTGGCGAGGCGCTGCTCCAGTTGCACCACGACCAGCCGGGCGAATTGCTCCAGCAAGGCGCGCTGGCCAGCCTTTAGACGCCGCGGCCGCCGGTCCATCACGCACAGGGTGCCGATGCGATGACCGTCGGGCGTCGCCAGGGGCGCGCCGGCGTAGAAGCAGATGTGTGGCTCCCCCAGCACCAGGGGATTGTCGTGGAAGCGGTCGTCCTTCGTGGCGTCCGGGATCTCAAGCACTTCGTCCTGGAGAACGGCGTGACCGCAGAACGAGACGTCGCGCGCGGTCTGGCGTGGCTCCATTCCGACGCGGCTCTTGAACCATTGCCGATCGCTATCGACCAGCGACACGAGAGCCACCGGCATATCGAGGCTCTCGGCGACCAGCGCCGTGACCTCGTCGAAGGCGGCTTCGGGGTCCGTGTCGAGGATCTCGTAGCGCTGTAGGGCGGCGAGGCGACCGGTTTCGAAGGAAGCGGGTGGTGCAGGACGCATTACAACTCCCGAAACAGGGCCGGCACACACACGATCAAAGGCGGTCGCGCCATTGTCAGCAATCGGCATGCCACCGGCGAGCTTTCGAGTGGGACAGACCGGAGCCAATAAACATAGGCCGCTCAAGGGCTCGCGACTGCCGCGTTTGTCCTCACCCGCTAAAGGTTTTGCATTTTGCAAAGATCAACCCGCAGTAATTCGCAAAATGCGAACGACCACGCATGGTAGCAAGTATGGCGCGTTTGGAATGTGCGCTGGCGCCAGCGCGTCAATCGGGAGTTCGCGACCAAGGCAGCTGCGGAGGGACTTGGTGGAATCAGAGAACGTTGGATCCCAGGTTCCAATCCTCCGCCAGTGCCGCACGGGACATCGGTCTCCGGGGGCGGACTGAGCCCGAAGAAGCCCAATAGCGGTGGGCATTTCGCCAACGACCTGTTGACCGCCAGATTTGGTACGCTTCTCGTAAGTGTTTGAAGTTGCGCAGTAATTCGGCGCCTAGTTCTGAGTATTTGAAATGGGTGAGCGGTCGCGCAGAAGGGACCAGGAGTGAACTTCTGCTGCTGGACGGCCGGTGGGGGTTGAGGCAAGCGAGCGACAGTGCTGCCCTTCATCGCCTCCGCCAACGTTGACGCCGCGGTCGCCCTCCCATCCAGGATCGCTTCCAGCGTGTCGCGGTCTTGCACTTTCCGCAGTTCGATGGGACCGACTTCGCCGGCGAAAGCGAGCAGCGTGATACTGACGGTCATGGCTTTGCCCCTGGAGGGCACCGGGTCCCAGCGACCGTTCCCCAGGCGACGCGTGACCTGAATCCCTGTCATAGTGTTTGCCGATGTTGTTGAGAGTGACGCTCCCGTTCGCCGCGGCGCACTTCGTGAACCAGGCCGCGCGCACGGTGATGGCGATCGTCGGGCCGGTGCTGGCCGTGGAGCTTGGCCTGTCGGCGGTCGAGTTGGGGACGCTGGCCGCCTGCATGTTCGCTGCCTATGCCGTGACACAGCTGCCGCTGGGCGTCGCGCTCGACGCCTTCGGCGCGCGGCGCGTCCAGGTCGCGCTGATGGCGCTGGCGGCGCTCGGGTTCGCCATCTTCGCGCTGTCGCCGGGATTCGCCGGGCTGGCGCTGGGGCGCGTCCTGCTGGGCGTCGGCATCTCGGCCGGCCTGATGGCGGTGCTCAAGGGCAATGCCGACTGGTTCGAGCGCCGCCGCGTCGCCCAGGTGATCGGCATCTCGACGGCGATCGCCGCGGTCGGCAGCACGGTCACGACCGTGCCGGTGGAGGCCCTGCTACCGACGCTCGGCTGGCGCGGCGTCTTCTGGGTCCTGTGCGCCGTCACCCTCGCGGTCGCACTCTGGATCTTCCTGTCGGTGCCCGAAAAGCCGCGCGGGCCGGGACCGGCGCCGACGCTCCGGGGCTACCTCGCCTCGAGCGCGCGCATCCTGGTCTCGCCGACCTTCTGGCGCTTCGGCCCGGCGGTCGCGACCATCTCGACCTTCAACTTCGCCTACCTCGGCCTGTGGGCCGGACCGTGGCTGCGCGACGTTGCCGGCATGGACGGGGCGACCCGGGCCGGCGTGCTGTTCCTCTACACGCTGGCGATGATCGCGGGCAGCGTGCTGACCGGCAGCGCCGCCAGCCGCGCGGAACGGCTCGGCCTGCCGGCCGTGATCGTGCCCATCGTCGCCCTGGTCGCCGTGGTCGCGGTGCAGGTCGGGCTGATGTTGCAGCCGCGCGAGTTCGCGGTTGTGCTGGCGCTGTTTCTCGCGATGGCGCTGTTCAGCGCCGCCGGCTCGGTGGGCTACGTGGTGGTCAACCAGATGTTCCCGCCCGACCTGACCGGCCGGGTCTCGACGGCGACCAACACGGTGGCGCTGGGGCTGGCCTTCGCGGTCCAGGCGGCGGTCGGCTGGGTCCTCGACCTCTGGCCGCGCACCGATTCGGGCGGCTGGGATCCTGACGGCTACAGCTGGGCGCTGGGCATGACGGTGGCGCTGCAGGCGGTCGCGGCGCTGGTCATGGTGACGGCGCTGCGCCGGCGTCCCTGACGGGCCTGGTAGCCCGCGGAAAGGCGCGCATGCCAGCGGCAGGGGAGCGAGACCAATGGTCAGACAGCAACGCGCGCAGGTCGGGATCATCGGCGCGGGGCCGTCGCGGCTGCTGCTGGCCCGTCGCC
>JBILYJ010000121.1:0-12368 GCA_044377795.1 Reyranella sp.
CATCCGCACCGCCCGCGCCAAGGGCCTGTCCAACCGCGTGGTGCTGATGCGCCATGCCCTGCGCAACGCCGCCGTGCCGATCCTCACCGTCATCGGCCTCGGCATCGCCATCCTGATCGGCGGCGCGGTGGTCACGGAAAGCGTCTTCGGCCTGCCCGGCCTCGGCCGTCTCACGGTCGAGGCGGTGCTGAGCCGCGACTTCCCGACCATCCAGACCGTCATTCTTCTCTTCTCCGTCGTCTATGTCGTGATCAATCTGCTCATCGACATCAGCTACACCCTGTTCGACCCGAGGATCCGGTATTGAGCGCGATCACTGAAGAAGTCGTCGACTCCGCCTCCATTGCGGCGGCAGCGACCAAGCGCAAGAGCCTCTGGCTCGTTGCCATCCGCAACCCGAACGTGATCTTCGGCGGCGTCATCCTGCTCACCATGCTGGTGATCGCCATCCTGGCGCCGTTCCTCGGCACCGTGGACCCGACCCGCATCGACCCGGCGTCGCGCAACAAGAAGCCGGGTACCGAGATCACCTACCGTCTCGACGATGGGACGACGGCCAAGCGGGTCGCCATCATGGGCACCGACAGCCTGGGCCGCGACGTCTACAGCCGCGTCCTTTACGGCGCGCGCGTGTCGCTGGCCGTCGGCGTTGCCGTCTCCGTCATCTCCGTCGCCATCGGCATGGTGATCGGCCTGGTGTCCGGCTACGTCCGGTGGGCCGACGGGATCATCATGCGCATCATGGATGGGTTGATGGCGATTCCGGGCATATTGCTCGCGATCGCCCTCGTCTCGATCTGGCGCGCCGGCCTCATAACCGTGGTCTTCGCCATCGTCGTGCCCGACGTACCGCGCGTCGTGCGACTCGTACGCTCGATCGTGCTGACGGTGCGCGAGGAGCCCTACGTCGAAGGCGCGATCTCGGTCGGCACCCCGACTTGGATCCTGATGTTCCGCCACATCCTGCCCAACACCGTGGCGCCGCTGATCGTGCAGGGCACCTTCCTCGCCGCCGCCGCGATCCTCACGGAAGCCGCGCTGTCGTTCCTCGGCATCGGCATCCCGCCGGAAATCCCCAGCTGGGGCAACATCATGGCCGAGGGCCGCACGCTGTTCCGCGTGTTCCCGCACAACATCCTGTATCCCGGCATCTTCCTTGCCTTGACGGTGCTGGCCATCAACATCATGGGCGACGGTCTGCGCGACACGCTCGACCCGAAGATGAGCAAGAAGGTGTGACCGACAGGTCACACCCTGAGCGAAGCGCAGCGAAGTCGAAGGGTCTTGTTCCCATGCCCGAAGCCTTTGCCGTTGAAACGAGATCCCTCCACTCGGCGCCTGGCGCCTCGGTCGGGATGACGGAGTTGAAGTCGTAATGTCTACCGAAGCCAAAAGACCCGTCCTCGAAGTCCGCAACCTCAGCGTCTCGCTGCCCAAGGGCGCCGACCGCGTCCACGCCGTCGAGAAGGTGAGCTTCACCGTCAACCCCGGCGAGATCGTCTGCCTTGTGGGCGAATCGGGATCCGGCAAGTCGGTCATCGCCTTCACGGTGATGGGCCTGCTGGCCAAGGCGCTGAAGCCGACCTCGGGCGAGATTCTGCTCGAGGGCGAGAACATCCTGACCGCCGGCGAGGAGAGGCTGCGCGAACTGCGCTGCACCCGCATGTCGATGATCTTCCAGGAGCCGATGACGGCGCTCAATCCCGTCATGACCTGCGGCGACCAGATCGACGAGGTGCTGAGCACGCACACCCAGCTCGATGCCGCGGCGCGCAAGGCCAAGATCATCGCCATCCTGGGCCGCGTGAAGCTGCCCGAGCCGGAACGCATCTACGCCTCGTTCCCGCACCAGCTCTCGGGCGGCCAGCGCCAGCGCATCATGATCGCCATGGCGCTGGTTCTCGATCCCGTCCTGCTGATCGCCGACGAACCGACCACCGCCCTGGACGTCACCACCCAGGCCGAAATCCTGAAGCTCATCGCCGAGCTGCAGGAGGGCCAGGGCACCGGCGTGCTGTTCATCACCCACGATTTCGGCGTCGTGGCCGAGATCGCCCATCGCGTGGCCGTTCTGCGCTGGGGCGAGCTGGTGGAGATGGGGCCGACCGAGCAGATCCTGTCGCGGCCCGTGCAGGGCTACACCAAGATGCTGATCTCCTCGGTACCGTCGATCACGCCCGTCCATCGCGGCGTGCGGCGCGACGGCATCACCATCCTGCGCACCGAAAAGCTCGGCAAGATCTATACGGGCAATGCCTTCTTCCAGAAGGCGCGTGTCGTGAAGGCCGCCGTGGACGTCGACCTCGACATCCGCAGGGGCGAGACCCTGGGCATCGTGGGCGAATCCGGTTCGGGCAAGTCGACCGTGGCGCGCTGCATCGCCCGGCTGATCGACCCGACCGAGGGCAAGATCTATATCGGCGATACCGAGATCGCGACCATGTCGGCGCGCAAGCTGCGGCCGCATCGCCGCCGCGTGCAGATCGTCTTCCAGGATCCCTACCGCTCGATGAATCCGCGCATCACCGTGGGCGAGTTCATCATCGAGGGGCCGATGAACTTCGGCCTCGGGCGCCAGGAGGCGATGGCCCGCGCGCGCAAGCTCATGGAGACGGTGCGGCTCGATCCCAACTCGCTCGACCGCTATCCTCACCAGTTTTCCGGTGGCCAGCGCCAGCGCATCTGCATCGCCCGCGCGCTCGCCATGGAGCCCGAACTGCTGATCGCCGACGAGGCCGTGTCGGCGCTCGACGTGTCGGTGCAGAAGCAGGTGCTGGAACTGCTGGACGAGATCCGCGTCCGCCTGAACCTCGCCGTGCTCTTCATCACCCACGATCTGCGCGTCGCCGCGCAGATCTGCGACTACGTCGCCGTGATGAGTAAGGGCCATGTCGTCGAATACGGCTCGGCCGAACAGGTCTTCGGCTCGCCCCAGGCCGAGTACACCAAGGCCCTGTTCGCCGCGGCCCCCGGCCGCCACTGGGAATTCGGCAAGTTCGCCGCCTGAGCCGCTTACCCCTTTTCCTCCCCCCGTCAGGGGCGGAGGAAAAGGGGAGCCGCTACTTCTTCGCCAGCAGTCCGGCGAGGCCGGTATAGGTTTCGGGCCGCAGCGTCCGCAGCTGCGCCTTCAGCTCGGGAGCAACCTCGAGCCCGTCGATGAAGGTAGCGAAATCGGCCAGCGTCACCTGCCGGCCTCGCGTCAGCACCTTCAGCTTCTCGTAGGGCATTTCGACCCCGGCGACGCGCAGCACCGTCTGGATCGCCTCGGCCAGCACTTCGGGATGCGCCCTCAGCGCCTCCGTGAGCGCCGCCTCGTTCACGCTCACCTTGCCGAAGCCGCGCAGCAGCGCGCCGTAGCCGATCAGCGCATGGGCGAAGGCGGTGCCGAAGGTGCGGGCGACCGTCGAATCCGAAAGGTCGCGCTGCAGGCGCGAGATCGGCAGCTTGCGCGAGAGGTGTTCGAACAGCGCGTTGGCGACGCCGAAATTCCCCTCGGCATTCTCGAAGTCGATCGGGTTCACCTTGTGCGGCATCGCCGACGAGCCGATCTCGCCCTCCTTCGGCTTCTGCGTCACCCAGCCGTCGGAGATGTAGCGCCACATGTCCTGCGACAGGTCGATCAGGATGGTGTTGATGCGGCGGAGCGTGTCGAACATCTCCGCGAACGTGTCGTGCGGCTCGATCTGGGTCGTCACCTCGTTGAGCACGAGGCGCACCGGATGCGGGCCGGCCGCCCGCCCATCGACAAGAGCGGGCGCGTTCAGCCGCTCGACGAAGGCGTGCGCGAACGCCAGCCAGTCGACCTCCGGCAGCGCCACCGTCTGGGCGTTGTAGTTGGCCGTCGGCCCGCCCCACTTCACCAGGATGGGATTGCGGGCGAGCGTCGCGACCTGGCGGGCGAGCCGTGTCGCGAACACGTTCATCTCCTTGCCGAAGGTCGTGGGCGTGGCGCTCTGGCCGTGCGTGCGCGCCAGCATGGCGGTGTCGGCGTGCCGGCGGGCAAGCCCCTCGATCTCCGTCGCGACCTTCGCGAGCGACGGCAGCATGACGGCCTCCACCGCACCGCGCAGGCAGAGGGCGTGGGCCGTGCTGTTCACGTCCTCCGAGGTCAGCGCGAAATGCACCCACTCCAGCACGTCGGTGAGGCTCGAATCCTTCAGCTTCAGCTTGATGAAGTATTCGACCGCCTTCACGTCATGGTTGGTCGCGGGGATGCCGGCGTGGCCCTCGCGCTCGAACTTGCGGATGATCCGCGCATCCTCGACCGAGATGTCCGGCAGCGCCTTCAACAGCGCCTTCTCGGCGGCCGTGAGCGGGCGAATGCCGACGCCCGGGGTCTCCGAAAGGGCGGCGAGATATTCGCACTCCACGAGGACGCGCCTCTTCATGAGGGCGTATTCGCTGAAATGGCCGGCCAGCGCCTCGGAGGTCGAGCGATAGCGGCCGTCGACGGAGCTGACGGCGGTAAGGGTATCGAGCTGCATGCCGGGCACATAGCACAGACGGCCGACCGCCGCTTGCCGTCCACGGGATAGCAGGTTCAGACTGGCCTCATGGCTTCCGGTTTCCTCGAAGACGCTTCGTTCAACCAGTCGCCCGCCTTCGGCGACGTCGACCTGTTCACCGCCGACCGGCCGCTGGCCGAGGCGGCGCAACGCACAGGGCTCGACCTCGCGGCGCTCTCCGCCTGCGGCCGGGACTATGGCGCGGCCGACACTCTCGACCTCGGCCGGCTGGCCAACGAGAATCCGCCCAGACTGCGCACCATGGACGGCAAAGGCAACCGCCTCGACCTGGTGGAATTCCATCCCGCCTATCACGCGCTGATGCAGAAGAGCATCGGCCACGGCATCCACGCCTCGGCGCATGATGGGAGCGACCGGCCGGCGCCGATGTCGGCGCGCGCCGTCTGCCTCTATCTCGCGACCCAGGCCGAGAGCGGCCACATGTGCCCGATCACCATGACACATGCCTGCGTCGGTGCGCTGCGCTCCGAGCCGGCGCTGCTCGAAAAGTGGCTGCCGAAGATCCAGACCCGGACCTACGATCCGCGGCCGCTGCCGTGGTGGGAGAAGAACGGCGTCACCCTGGGCATGGGCATGACCGAGCGCCAGGGCGGCACCGACGTGCGCGCCAACATCACCAGCGCCACCGCGCATGGCGACCATGTCGAGATCAGCGGCCACAAATGGTTCATGTCGGCGCCGATGTGCGACGCCTTCCTCGTGCTCGCGCAAGCTGCCAAGGAAACCGGGGACGGCGGCCTCACCTGTTATCTGATGCCGCGTTACCGGCCCGACGGCTCGCAGAACGCGATCCGCTTCCAGCGGCTGAAGGACAAGCTCGGCAACAAGTCGAATGCCTCCTCAGAGGTCGAGTTCCACGGCGCCTGGGCCGAGCAGGTCGGCGCCGAGGGCGCGGGCGTGCGCACCATCATCGAGATGGTGAACCTGACGCGGCTGGACTGCGCCATCGCCTCGGCCGGCCAGTCGCGCATCGCGCTCAGCCAGGCGATCCACCACATCCGCAACCGCTCGGTCTTCCAGCGAAGGCTGGCCGACCAGCCGGCGATGCGCGCCGTCGTCGCCGACATGGCACTGGAACTCGAGGCGCAGGTGGCGCTGGTGTTCCGCCTGATCCGCGCCGCCGAGCATGCCGCCCACGATCCGCGCGAGGCGGCCTACGCCCGGCTGCTGACTCCCGCCGTGAAGTTCCTGGTCTGCAAGAGCACGCCGCAGCTCGTCTACGAATCGCTCGAGTGTCTGGGCGGCAACGGCTACACCGAGGACCTGCCGCTGGCGCGCTACTTCCGCGAATCGCCGCTCAACGCCATCTGGGAGGGCTCGGGCAACGTCATGGCGCTCGACGTGCTGCGCGCCGCCGGGCGCCATCCGGAGGCGGCAACCGACACGCTCTCGCGCCTCGTGCGCACCGCCGACCAGGCCTTCAAGGCCGGCCCGCTGGCGCTGGCGCTGGAGCAGACGTTGAAGTCAGGCGCCGCCGAACGCCGCGCGCGTTTCGTCTGCGAGAGCCTGGCCAAGATCGCCGCCGTGGCGGCGCTGGTCGAGGCCGGTTCCCCCTTCGCCGCGCTCTATGCCGAGACGCGGCTGGGCGGCTTGCCCTTTGCGCAGTTCGGCAGCGCCGATCTCGGCGACAGCGAAACCTCGCTCATCGATCGCGCGCTGGCCGCATGACCTCCCGCGCGCTTGGCCGTGTTCGGGCATGCCGGTAGACTTGCTTTCAGTCGTTTCACCCTCCTCACAGAGTATCCGGATTTCGAGATGAAAAAGATCTTCACGGCGTGCCTCGGCACCGAGACCAATACCTTTGCCTCGATCCCGACCGGTCATGGCCTGTTCGAGGAGACCTGCCTGTTCCGCAAGGGCAGCTACGGCGCAAACGTCCCGATGTTCGGCGCGCCGCTCGACGTCTGGCGCAAGCGCTCCGAGGCCAAGGGCTGGCAGGTGGTCGAGAGCCTCTGCGCCTTCGCGCAGCCGGCCGGCAAGACGGTTAAGAAGGTCTACGAGGCGTTTCGTGACGAGATCATCGCGGACCTGAAGGCCGCCATGCCGGTCGACGCCGTGTTCCTCTCGATGCACGGCGCCATGGTGGCCGAGGGCTATGACGACTGCGAAAGCGACCTGCTCGCCCATGTGCGCAAGGTGGTGGGACCGGACGTGCCGGTCGGCGTCGAGCTCGATCTCCACTGCAACATCGGCGAAGGCACGATGCGCGACGCCACGGCGCTGGTCCTGTTCAAGGAATATCCGCATGTCGACGTGTCGGACCGCGCCGACGACCTGTTCAATGTCATGGAAGGCGCCATCGAGGGCCGCACCAGGCCGGTGATGGCGACCTGGGACTGCCGCATGATCGGCGTGTTCCACACGACGCGCGAGCCGATGCGCGGCTTCGTCGACAAGCTGATGGCGATGGAAGGTAAGGACGGCGTGCTCTCGCTCTCGGTCGCCCACGGCTTCCCGTGGTCGGACATCAAGGAGATGAGCAGCCGCATCATCGCCGTCACCGACGGCGACAAGGCCAAGGCCGAGAAGCTGGCCAGGGAGTTGGGCCAGGAATTCTTCGCCATGCGCGAGGCCACCCAGCCGCCCTATGTGACCTTGGAGGCCGCCATGGCGCGGGTCAGCTCGCACAACCTGCCCAAGCCCATGGTGCTGGCCGACGTGTCGGACAATGCCGGCGGCGGCGCGGCCTCGGATTCGACCTTCGTCCTGAAGGCCCTGCTCGACGGCAAGGTGAAGGACGCGGCGATCGCCATGTTCTGGGATCCCGGCGCGGTGAAGCTCGCCTTCGAGGTGGGTGAAGGCGCCGAGCTCGACATCCGCCTCGGCGGCAAGCTCGGGCCGCAGTCCGGCGCGCCGGTCGATGCGCGTGCCCGGGTGCTGAAGCTCGAGAAGAACGTGTTCATCCAGTTCGGCGGCGCCCGCAAGGGCACCAGCCCGATCGGCGACGCGGCCGCCCTTCAGATCGAGGGCGTGACGGTGATCGTCAACTCCACGCGCTCGCAGTGCCACAGCCTCGACTGCTTCACCAAGCTCGGCATCGATCCCTCGACCAAGAAGGTCGTCGTCGTGAAGTCGATGCAGCATTTCCATGCGGCCTATGCGCCGATCGCCAGCGAAGTGGTCTATGTCGCCGCCCCCGGCGCGCTGGTGCCGGACTGGTCGCTGCTGCCTTACACCAAGGCGGACAAGACACAGTGGCCCTTCGTCGCCAACCCGCACGCCTGAGACGGCCCGGGCTTCGAGGGCACGTACTCGGGAGCGGCGAAAAGCCCATATTTCAGGGCGTTTACAGCGCTTCGACTCATTGGTATGTTCCGCCCCGTCGCGGCCCGGGATGGCCGTTTTGTCGTTTTAGATCAACGGCTTAACGACTTCCCGCCCCGGCGCGAGGGCAGCGATACATGAAGATTCTCACCGGCAACAGCAACAAACCGCTGTCCGAAGCCATTTCCGCCAAACTGGCCTTGCCGCTGGTCAAGGCGAACATACGCCGTTTCTCCGATAACGAGATCTTCGTCGAGATCCTTGAAAACGTCCGCGGCGAGGACGTTTTCGTCATCCAGTCGACGAGCTTCCCGGCCAACGACCATCTGATGGAACTGCTGATCACCATCGATGCGCTGCGCCGCAGCTCGGCGCGCCGCATCACCGCGGTGATCCCCTATTACGGCTATGCCCGCCAGGACCGCAGGGTCGGCTCGCGCACCCCGATCTCGGCCAAGCTGGTCGCCAACCTGATCACCCATGCCGGCGCCCATCGCGTGCTGACGCTCGACCTGCATGCCGGCCAGATCCAGGGCTTCTTCGACATCCCGCTCGACAATCTCTACGCCGGCCCGGTCTTCTCCAAGGACATCAAGGAGACGCTGAGCAACCGCAACCTGACCGTCGTGTCGCCCGACACCGGCGGCGTGGCCCGTGCCCGCGCCATCGCCAAGCGCATCGATGCGGACCTCGCCATCATCGACAAGCGCCGCGAGGCCGCCGGCATCAGCGAAGTCATGAACGTGATCGGCGACGTGAAGAACCGCGACTGCATCCTGATCGACGACATCGTCGATTCGGGCGGCACGCTGTGCAATGCCGCGGTCGCCTTGATGGATCAGGGCGCCACGTCGGTCTCGGCCTACATCACCCACGGCGTGCTGTCGGGCGGCGCGGTCGCCCGCATCGCGGCCTCGCCGATCGAGAAGATGGTGATCACGGATTCGATCATGCCCACCGAGGCGGTGCGGGTGTCGCCCAACATCAAGCCGCTCAGCATCGCGACGCTGATGGCCGAGGCGATGCGGCGCATCACCGACGAGGCGTCCGTTTCGAGCCTGTTCGACTAGAAATTTCAAGAGATCCGGCGATGGGCACCCCTGGAGGCCACGCCGCGATGACAGAGCAACCCAAGGAGAATTGAAATGGCAGAGACGACCAAAGTCGTCGCGAAGATGAGGGACCGGGCCGGCAAAGGGGGCGCCCGTTCCAGCCGTCGCGAAGGACTGATTCCCGCCGTGATCTACGGCGACAAGCAGCCTCCCGTCATGATCGCCGTCGAGCCGAAGACGATCGAGCGCGAGATTCACAAGGCCGGCTACTTCAATCACCGCATGAAGATCGCCGTCGATGGCACGGACTTCGACGTCCTGCCGCGCGACGTGCAGGTCGATCCGGTGACGGACAAGCCTCTGCATCTCGACTTCCTCCGCATCGGGCCCGACTCGATCATCACCGTGCAGGTGCCCGTGCGCTTCCGCAACGAACTGGCCTCACCGGGCATCAAGCGCGGCGGCGTGCTCAACGTCGTGCTGCACGAGATCACGATCCGCACCCGGGCCGATTCGATTCCGGAGATCTTCGAGGTCGACCTGACCGGCCTCGAGATCGGCCACTCGATCCACATGTCGACGCTCAACATTCCCGAGAGCGCGCGCGTGGTGAGCCGAGACAAGAACGCCACCGTGGCGTCGATCGCCGCGCCGACCGTGGCGCGCGAAGCGGCCGCGACGGAGGGGGCTGCGGCCGACGGTGCCGCGCCGGCGGCAGGTGCCGCTCCGGCGGCGGGCGCTGCGGCGGCGGGCGGCAAGGCCCCCGCGGCGGGCGGCAAGGCGCCCGCTCCGGCGAAGAAGTAACGAGCGGGCGAAGGCTCCGCTTCGTCGATGCTTCTGCTGGTCGGGCTCGGCAATCCCGGGCCGCGCTATGCGGGGCACCGGCACAACGTTGGATTCATGGCGGTGGACGAGATCGTCCGCCGCCGTGTCTTCTCCCCGTGGCGTGCGCGGTTCAACGGCGAGGTGGCCGAGGGCCATCTCGGCGGCGAACGCGTCATCGCCCTGAAACCCATGACGTTCATGAACGAATCGAGCAAGGCGGTGGGCGAGGCGGTGCGCTTCCTCAAGGTGCCGCTCGACCGGCTGGTCGTCTTCCACGACGAACTCGACATCGCGCCCGGACGGGTGCGCATGAAGAAGGGCGGCGGGGCCGGCGGGCACAACGGCCTGCGCGACATCGACGCCCATGTCGGCAAAGACTATCGCCGGGTCCGCATCGGCATCGGCCATCCCGGCCACAAGGACCTGGTGCTGCACTGGGTGCTGCGCGACTTCGACCGCGACGAGCGCGACCCGAAGGACGGCTGGGTCCCGAAGGTCCTGCACGCGCTGGCCGAGGAAGCCGCGCTGCTGATCGAAGGCGGCGCCAAGGCCGACGAGAAATACATGAGCCGGGTGGCGCATCTCGCGCCGCCTCCCGACCTTCCGGCCCGCCTCGACATCAAGGGCGCCCAGGACAGCAAAGAGTAGAACATGGGTTTCAATTGCGGAATCGTCGGCCTGCCCAATGTTGGCAAGTCGACCCTGTTCAACGCGCTGACCGCCACCCAGGCGGCGCAGGCGGCCAATTATCCGTTCTGCACCATCGAGCCCAATGTCGGCCGCGTGGCCGTGCCCGATCCGCGGCTCGACAAGCTGGCGGCGATCGCGGGCTCGGCCAAGATCATCAACACCCAGCTCGAGTTCGTCGACATCGCCGGCCTGGTCAAGGGCGCGTCGCGCGGCGAGGGCCTGGGCAACCAGTTCCTCGGCAACATCCGCGAGGTCGATGCGATCGTCCACGTGCTGCGCTGCTTCGAGGATGGCGACGTCACGCACGTGAGCGGCAAGGTCGATCCGGTGAGCGACGCCGAAGTCGTCGAGACCGAGCTGATGCTGGCCGACATGGACAGCCTGGAAAAGCGCCTGCCCAACCTGGAGAAAAAGGCCAAGGGGGGCGACAAGGAATCTGCCGCCGAGGTGCCGGTCGTGAAGAAGGCGCTCGAGGCGCTGCGCGACGGCAAGCCGGCCCGCGAGGCCAAGCTCACCGACGACGAGCGCGCGGTGATTGCCCGGCTCCAGCTCATTACCGCCAAGCCGATGATGTACGTGCTGAACGTCGAGGAAAGCTCGGCCGCGACCGGCAACGCGCACAGCGCCAAGGCCGAGGCCTTCGCGAAGTCACGCGGCATGCCGTCGGTGGTGATCTCCGCCGCGATCGAGGCCGAGGTGGCGCAGCTGCCCGCCGAGGACCAGAGCGACTATCTGTCGTCGCTCGGCCTCGAGGAAACCGGTCTCGCCCGCGTCGTGCGTGCGGGCTACGCCCTGCTCGACCTGGTGACCTTCTTCACGGTCGGGCCCAAGGAAGCCCGCGCCTGGACGGTGCGCCGCGAAGCCACCGCACCGCAGGCGGCCGGCGTCATCCATACCGATTTCGAGAAGGGCTTCATCCGCGCCGAGACCATCGCCTATGAAGACTATGTCACGCTGAACGGCGAGGCCGGCGCCCGCGATGCCGGCAAGCTCCGGCTCGAGGGCAAGGAATACGCCGTCAAGGACGGCGACGTGTTTCATTTCAGGTTCAATGTTTAACGCTTCATAGTGTTAAACATTGGCGGGCGGCAGCGCTTGTAATCAAGCGCGAGAGCCCGCTCGGTGCAGAATAAATATGAACGCGAGTGGCCGCTCTTCCTTCGGCGCTCCCGGACATTGCTACGCAATGTCCTGACGCTCCTCGGGCCGAGCTTCGCTCGGCCTACGAACCAATAGCGCCCCCACCCTTCTTCGTGATGGCGATCACCGACGGCCGCGGCGGCATGCCGTCCTTGAAGTCGGGCCAGCGTGTCGACGGCTTCTCGAAGGTCGATCCGGAATCCTCGCCGGGATGCTGGATGGCGAGGAAGACCGTGCTATCGTCGGGCGTCAGGATCGGGCCGCAGACTTCCGCCCCGGTCGGTGCCTGGAAGAAGCATCGCGTCAGGCCACGACCATAGCCCGCCGTATCGGCACCATAGAGGCCGTCGGCGATACCCGCCGCCGTCGGCGCGCCGTCGGTAGCGATCCAGATGCGTCCCTTGCTGTCGAAGGCGCAGTTGTCGACACAGGACAGCCAGCCATTCTCCGACGTCGCCCGGTGATAGCGCGCGCCGGGATCGATGCCGGGCTTTCCGCCGACGATGAAGATCGACCACGCGCCCTCCGTCGAGGCGTGGTCGCCATCCTTGGGCGTCACCTCGATGACATGACCGTGGGCATTGCGCGCCATGGGATTGGCCCGGTTGACCTGCTGCTCGGTGCGCTGCGTGTTGTTGGTGAGGAGGACGTAGACCCGGCCGTTGACCGGATTGACCTCGACGTCCTCGGGACGATCCATCGGCGTGGCCTTCAGGAGATCGGCGGCCATGCGCGTGTAGATCAGGACGTCGGCCTGGTTGGCAAAGCCATTCTCCGCCGTCAGCGGGCCCTGGCCATGGACCAGCGGCAACCACTCGACCTTGCCGTCGTCGTTGAAGCGCGCGACGAAAAGCGTGCCCTCGTCGAGCAG
>JBILYJ010000120.1:0-12368 GCA_044377795.1 Reyranella sp.
ACTTCGCCATGATGCGCGAGGTGATGACCCGCCGCTTCGGCCGCGCGCTGAAGGAGAATCCCGAGCGCGACGACGAGCACTGGCCGGACCTGCTGCTGATCGACGGCGGCCAGGGCCAGCTCGAAGCAGTCCGCCAGGTGATGACCGAACTGGGCCTCGAGGACATCGCCCTGGTGGGCATCGCCAAGGGGCCGGACCGCGATGCGGGCCGCGAGCGCTTCTTCATGACCGGCAAGCCGCCCTTCTCGCTCGAACCGCGCGATCCCGTTCTCTATTTCCTGCAACGGCTGCGGGACGAGGCGCATCGCTTCGCGATCGGCACTCACCGCACGCGCCGTGCGGCAGACATGACACGCTCGGCGCTCGACGAGGTGCCGGGCATCGGCGCCGGCCGCAAGCGTTCGCTGCTCAATCATTTCGGCAGCGCCCGCGCCGTTTCCGGCGCGACCCTCGAGGACATCAAGTCGGTGCCGGGAATCTCCGATGCGCTCGCCCAGAAAATCCATGACCACTTCCGGGGCGGCCGGTAATGTCAGGGTCGATGCTGTTCAACCTTCCCAACATGCTCACCCTGTCGCGCATCGTCGCGATTCCGCTGGTCGTGGCCTGCTTCTGGCTCGATCGTGGCTGGGCGCAGTGGCTGTCCATGGCGCTGTTCGTGGCCGCCGCGGTGACCGACTGGTTCGATGGCTATTTCGCGCGGCGCTATCACCAGATTTCGCGCTTCGGCCGCTTCCTCGATCCGATCGCCGACAAGCTGCTGGTCGCCGCCGCCTTGGTCATGCTGGTCGACAACAGCACCCTGACGGGCGTGAACGTGCTGGCGGCCCTCATCATCCTGGCGCGCGAGATCCTGGTCTCCGGCCTGCGCGAGTTCCTCGCGGAGCTGCGGGTCGGCCTGCCGGTCAGCGCGCTCGCAAAATGGAAGACGGCGGTGCAGATGGTGGCGATCGCCGCGCTGCTGGTCGGAGACTCCGCCGCGCACTGGGTTACCCAGGCCGGCATCGTCATGATCTGGATCGCTGCGGCGCTCACGCTCATCACCGGCTACGACTATCTCCGCACCGGCCTGCGCCACATGGCGGAAGACACCCCATCCTCGGGTGGGCAGAAGTGAAGATCCGCTATTTCGCCTGGATGAAGCGCACCGTCGGCGTCCCCGAGGAAGAGGTGACTCCCCCGGACGGTACCGACACGGTGGGCGACCTGGTCGTCTGGCTGCGCAGCCGCAGCCCCGGCCATGCCGAGGCGCTGGCCGAAGGCGCGGCCTTCGGCGCCGCCGTCGATCAGCGCACGGCGACTTTCGACGTGAAGCTCGCCGGTGCGCGCGAAGTCGCCTTCTTCCCCCCCTTCACCGGCGGCTGACGTGACGGTGCGCGTCCAGGAAGCCGATTTCGATGTCGGCGCCGAGGTTGCCCGCCTCACCGACGGCAACAAGCGGATCGGCGGGCTCGCGCTCTTCGTTGGTCTCGTGCGCGAGATGCATGTGCGCGAGGGCTACCACCGCGACCGGGTCGACGCGCTGACGCTCGAACACTATCCCGGCATGACCGAGACCGCGCTGCAGGAGATCGAGGCCGAGGCGAACCGGCGCTGGCCGCTCGAGGCGACCCTGATCGTGCACCGCTACGGGCGCATGGAACCGGGCGAACGGATCGTGCTGGTGGCCGTCGGCTCGCCCCATCGCGAGGCTGCCTTCGAGGCCTGCGAGTTCCTGGTCGACTGGCTGAAGACCAAGGCGCCCTTCTGGAAGCTGGAAGACACGCCGAAGGGCGAGCAATGGGTCGGCGCCCATAAAGAGGACGACGCGGCCGCCGCGCGCTGGGGCGATCCGACCTAGGACCGCCCGCCGTTCTTCCAGAAGCGGTTCAGGCTCGCCACGTCGCCATTGTACATGTTGCGGTCGCAATGGCCGACGCCCTCGACGTGGCGCGGTTCGCTGCCAAAGGCGAAGTTCTGCGAGGTCTCGTCGGCGACGTACTGCCAGAGCTTCCAGCCGCGGGTCGCCCACGCCACGGGAAGCCGCGGCTGCTCGCGATAGTCGGCCAGCCACAGTTCGCAGCGCGCCAGGATCGAGCCCGGACGGATGCTGGCACCGAGGCTGATGCGGCGGCGCCCGTAGATCTCGCCGTCGGCCCAGGCGGGATGGCTATAGAGCATCGGCAGCCGTCCGGTTGCCTTCTCCACAGCCAGCACGAAGGCCTCGGCCTGGTCGAGCCGCATCGTATTGCGCGGGTTGGCGTCGTTCGGCTCGAGGTCGAGCGCCATGACGGTCTGCGGACCGGGCTGGCAGGCCGACAGGAACGAGGCCGCCTGCTGTTCGCCCGAAAACTGGCGCGTGCCGAAATGGTAGCCGCCCCACAGCAGCCCCGCCGCTTCCGCCTGGCGCCGCCGTGGCGTGTAGGACGGATCGAGCCAGTCGCCGCCTTCGCTCACCTTGTGGATGACGGCCAGGATGTTGCTGCGGCGGACCGCGGCGAAGCTGGTGACCTTCACGTTGTGGCTGATGTCGATCACCGCATCTAGGCCGGGCCGCGTCTGGCCCGACGTGGAGGCCGTCGGCTGGGTCGTCGGCTGGCCGCCGCAGCCGGCCAGCGCCGGCAAAGCGAGGCCGCCCGCCAGCATGCTTCTCCGTGAAATCATCGAGGGGAGTCCTATTTCGCTTTCGTCAGTACGTTGGTGGCAGCGACCGAAACACCGGCGCGGTTCTCGGTATAGAAGAGTTCGAGCGTGCCGTCGTCCAGCAACGAGCCTTCGATGGCGGAGCCGCCCTGCCCGATAATGCGCACGCGCTTTCCGTCCGACCCGATGACGCCGATGATCGGCTCGGCCTTCGACTCGGACGAAAGCGTTCCCCAGAAACGTCCCTCGTCCTGGCCGTCGATCCGCACCGTGATCTTGAGCTCGACCAGGCGATTGCCATCGACGATCACCGACGGCGCGGTCACCGGAAAGTGAGCCGGCAGGCCACTCACGATGCTCTTGTTGGTGCCCGTCCACGTACCCGTCATGTCCGGCCCGACCGGCTGGGCGACCGCGATGCCGGCGGCGCAGGCGAGGGAAAGGCCGAGGGGAAGCAGCAGGGAGACACCACGCATGGCTTTTTCCTTCGAGGTTGTCGGGGGCCGCATCATGCCCAAACATCGGCCCGCGTAAAGCCGGGCCATCGTCGCGGCAGTCGACAGGCGGAGCAGCCGCGCGCAATACTGACCGCAATGGAATACGACTTTATCGTCGTCGGCGCCGGTTCGGCGGGCGCCGTCGTCGCCAACAGGCTGTCGGCCGACCCGCGCCACAAGGTGCTGCTGCTGGAAGCCGGGCCCGCCGGCCATCCCTGGACCCGCATTCCCGTCGGCTATTCGAGGTTGATCACCAACCCGGCCGTCAACTGGCTCTACAGTTCCGAGCCCGAGCCCAGCACCAACGGCCGCCGCATTCCGGTGCCGCGCGGAAAACTGCTCGGCGGCTCCAGCGCCATCAACGGCCTCGCCTTCGTGCGCGGCCAGGCACAGGATTTCGACACCTGGGCCCAGATGGGCAACCAGGGCTGGGCCTACGAGGACGTCCTCCCCTTCTTCAAGCGCATGGAAAGCTACGACGAAGGCGACGAGCGCTTTCGCGGCCGCTCCGGCCCGCTGAAGGTGACCAATCCCGCCCCGGCCAGCCCGCTCTACGCCACGGTGATCAAGGCGGCCGGCGAAGTCGGGATCCCGCACAACCCCGACTATAACGGGGCGAAGCAGGACGGCATTGCCATGAGCCAGGCCACCATCGCCTCCGGCTGGCGCATGAGCACGGCCCGCTGCTACCTCGATCCGGCGAAGCGACGCCCCAACCTGCGGATCGAGACCGGCGCGCTGGCCGAATCGCTTCTGCTCGACGGCAAACGCTGCACCGGCGTGCGCTATTTGGTGGGCGGCGAGTCGCGCGAGGCGCGGGCGGGTCGCGCCGTCGTGGTAAGCGGCGGTTCGATCAACTCGCCGCAGCTCCTCGAACTGTCAGGCATCGGCCAGCCGGACCGGCTGCGCGCGCTGGGCATCGAGGTGCGGCATGCGCTGCCGGGCGTCGGCGAGAACCTGCGCGAGCACTATGCGCCCCGGACGCGATGGACCATCGGCACCCGCGGCATCACCTTCAACGATCGCGGCCGCGGCCTCGGCCTCGTCCACCAGGCGCTGCGCTGGGCGCTGAACCGCGACAGCCTCCTGTCGATGGTGGGCGCGCCGCTGCGCGCCTTCGTGCGCTCGCGCGACGGGCTCGAGGCGCCCGACCTGCTGCTGGGCTGGGTCCCGATGTTCACCGAAGCCGGGCCGCGGGGTCCGCGGATCGCCCGGCAGTCGGGCATCTCCTGCTATGCCCATCCGATGCGGCCCGAGAGCAAGGGCCACATCCATATCGTCTCCCCGGATCCGAAGCGGCCGCCGGAGATCCGCTACAATTTCCTGTCGGCGCCGGTCGACGGCGAGCTGACCGTGCGCGCCGTACGCATCGCCCGCGCCATCATGACCGCGCCGGCCATGGCGCCGTTGCAGGTGGCCGAGATCGCGCCGGGACCGCGCGGCAACAGCGACGACGAAATCCTCGACTGGGTGCGCCGCGCCGCCGAGACGACCTATCACCCGGTCGGGACGTGCAAGATGGGCTCCGATCCCATGGCCGTGGTCGATGCGCGGCTGCGCGTCCATGGCATCGAGGGGCTGAGGATCGCCGACGCCTCGATCATGCCGACGCTCACCTCCGGCAACACCAACGCGCCCTCTATCATGATCGGCGAGAAGGCCGCCGACATGGTGCTGCAGGACGAGGGCCGAGCATAGCTCGGCCCGATCACCGCCCGCGGAAGGCCCGCGCGAGCTGGTCGGTCAGCGGTTTGACCAGGAACGACGCCACGGTGCGCGGCGTGGTCTCGATGAACGCCTCGACCGGCATGCCGGCCAGCAATTGAAGACCCTCGAGACGGGAAATCTCGCCTTCGGCAACGCGGATGCGCACGGAGTAGTAGGGCTCGGTCGCCTTGTCTTCCTGCGTGACGTCGGCGCCGATATGGATCACCTCGCCGTTGACTTCGGGTGTCGTCTGCTGGTTGAAGGCCGCAAAACGCAGCACGGCGTGCTGACCGACATGGATCTGGTCGATGTCCTGCGGCGGCACCTTGGCATCGACGATCAGCGAGTCCGAGTCCGGGACGATCAGCATCAGAGGTTCGCCCGCCTGGACGACGCCGCCGACCGTGTGGACGTTTCGCTGGAACACCCTGCCAGCCTGGGGCGACACGAGATCGATGCGCCTGAGCTGATCGTCGGCGGCGACACGTCGCTCGCTCATCTCCGATTTCTTGGCGCGGATCTCGGCCAGTTCCTTGCCGACCTCGCTGGCTAGATCCTGATCGATCTGGTGGATCTTGAGTTCCAGCTCGGCGATACGGCCGCGGCTTTGCGCCAGGGAGGCGATCAGGGCGGATCGCTCGCCTTCCATGCGGGCGGAATCGCGCTCGAGCGTGGTGACGCGGCTGATCGGCACGAGATTCTGCTTCCAGAGCACGCGAACGCCCTCCAGTTCCTGCGCGAGCAGCTTCAGTTCCTTGCCCTTGGCGGCTTCCTGCGCCTCCGTGCCTTCGATCTGCAGATTGAGCTGCTTGATCTGTTCGCGCAGCTGAGCCTTCTGGCCATCGCGCGCCGTGCGGCGCATCTCGAACAGTCTCTGTTCTCCGGTCATCAGGCGGGCGATCTCGGGGTCGCTCGCCCGCGAGGTGAGTTCGGGCGGAAACTCGACGACCTTGTCATTGTCCCGCTCCGCCTCGAAGCGAGCCTGGCGGGCGGCCATTTCCTCCAGCGCCTTGGTCACGATCCCGAGATTCGCCTTGGCCTGGGTGCCGTCGAGCCGGACGACCACGTCGCCCTGCTTCACCCGGTCGCCTTCCTTGACCAGCAGCTCACCGACGACGCCGCCGGTCGGGTGCTGGATCTTCTTGACGTTGGTGTCGACCACCAGCTTGCCGGGCGCGATCACGGCGCCGGACAGCTGCGTCGTAGCGGCCCATCCTCCGACCCCGAAGACGAGGACGAAGCAGGACACGAGGCCGATCACGAGAGGCTTCCGGGTCATGGCCGGGACCGGCGTGGGCTGGTTCTGAGTCATGATGGCTCGCGCGTGCGCACCACCGGCGCACGCAGGGGCGTGGGCAGCGCGGCGGCGGCCGGTGTACCGGGCGGTCTCGGCGGTCCCGCCGGCGGCGACGCGGCCTTCAGCGTCTCCTTCAGGACGGCATCCTTTGGCCCGAACGCCTGCTGCCGCCCGCCCCGCATCACCAGGAGCTGGTCGACAGCCGCCAGGGCGCTCGGCCGGTGGGCGATCACGATGGCAATGCCTCCGCGTGCCCGCACCGACATGATGGCCTTGGTCAGCGCCTCCTCGCCGTCGTGGTCGAGACTCGAATTGGGCTCATCGAGCACCACGAGGAAGGGATCGCCATAGAGCGCACGCGCCAGGCCGACGCGCTGGCGCTGTCCTGCCGACAGGGCGGTGCCGCCCTCGCCCATCTCGGTCTCATAGCCGTTCGGCAGGCCGAGGATCAGCTCGTGGACGCCTGCGGCCTGCGCCGCAGCGATCACCTTCGCAGGGTCCGGCTCCGGCTCCAGCCGGGCGATGTTCTGCGCGACCGTGCCGGAGAACAGCTCCATGTCCTGCGGCAGGTAGCCGATATGCTCGCCAAGCGCCTCGGACGACCATTGGTCGAGCGTCGCCCCATCGATCCGGACCTTGCCGGTGACCGGCCGCCAGACGCCGACGAGGGTCCGGGCCAGAGACGACTTGCCCGAGGCGCTGGGGCCGATGATCCCCAGCCCCTGGCCGGCCTGCAGGCCGAAAGCGACGTCACGGGCCACCAGCACGTTCAGGCCTGGCGGTGCCACACTGACCGCTTCGACCGACAGCGACGCCTTGGGCTTGGGCAGCTGCATGACGTCGCGGTCGTCGGGAATCCGGGCCAGCAGGTTGTTGAGCCGGTGCCAGCTTTGACGGGCCGAGACGAAGACGCGCCACTGGGCGATCACCTGTTCGACCGGCGCGAGCGCCCGGGCTGAGAGGATGGAGCCGGCGATGATGATGCCGGCCGTCGCCTGTCCCTTGATAACGAGGTAGGCGCCGACCGCCAGCACCGCCGATTGCAGCGCCATGCGCAATGCGCGCGAGAAGCTGCCCATGCTGCCCGTGATGTCGCCCGCCCGCTGATGGGCATCGACGTAACGTCGTCCGTACTCCGACCACTGCTGGGCAAAGCGGCCGACCATGCCCATCGCATGCAGGACCTCCGAATTGCGGCGGCTGGCTTCGGCGAGGCTGGTGCGCCGGCTGGAGAGGGACGACACTTCGATCGACGGCTGGCGGACCTTGACCTCGGTGATGAAGGTGATGACGACCAGGATGAGGGCCCCGACCGTTGCCGTGAGGCCGATCAGCGGGTGGAACAGGTAGCAGATGCCGAGATAGAGCGGCATCCAGGGCAGATCGAACAGCGCGGGCGGACCGCTACCGGACATGAAATTCCGGATCTGCTCGAGGTCGCGGACCGGCTCGAAGCCGTTCATCTGGGGGGCCCGGAGCGGCAACTTGACCAGCAGGTGATAGACCCGGCGGTCGAGCGTCTCGGCAAATCCGCCGGCGATCCGGATGAGGACCCGATTGCGGACGATGTCCAGGATCGCCTGGAAGCCGTAGAGGCCGAGAGCCAGGATGCAGAGCGCGACCAAGGTCGGGACGCTGCGGCTCGGCAGCACCCGGTCGTAGACCTGGAGCATGAAGAACGAGCCGGTGAGATAAAGCACGTTCAAGACGGCGGTGAAGAGCGCCACCCCCAAATAGGAGGTGCGACACGACCGCAGCGCCTCCGCCAGTTCGGTCCGTGGCGATCCTGCGGGAGTTGGGACCCGGGTCATGCTGCTTCTCACGCCCCTCTTCGGCCGCCCCGCCGTCCCCGGACGGCAGGGCCGGCGTGCCCACCTAGCATCGCCGAACGGCGGCTGTCTCTCCCTTTCGACGGTGAAACCACGATTTTGACGCAGATTTCATCGCGCCCATGCATAAGGAATGAGAGATCGTAGCCCGGCACCGGCTTGAGGTTGCAGTGCCCCCAATCGTCGGCCATCTTCAGTGTGCTGCATATTCCGTGCGATCGCCCTCAAGTCCCAACCCAGTAGACGGAAACGGTAAGTATGCCCTCAGCGCCCCCGGTCGGTGTGGTGATTGCCAATTACAACAACGGCGCTTTCGTGGGACGAGCGATCGAATCGGTTGCCCGCCAGTCTTGTCGGAACCTGCGCACCATCGTCGTCGACGATGCCTCGACCGACAACTCCGACGAGGAAATCCGCAATTGCCTGTCTCGCCTCGACGATTCGAGGTTCGACTATATCCGCCTCGACGCGAACGTCGGACAGACCGGGGCGATCCGGCACGGCCTCGCCCGACTGGACACGCCGTTCGTCGGCTTCCTCGATTCCGACGACAGGTGGTACGAGAATTTCATAGAGCGGCATCTGTGCGCTCAAATGAACGCCGACTTTCCCGTCGCTCTCACCTACTGCGACTCGCATATCATCGATGCCGACGACAACCTCCTGGCCGGAACGGCCTGGTGGTTCGAACATGGCGCCCCGGCGAACACGGCCTTCGACGCCGCCCTCATGCCGAAGATCGACGGGGCATCCGGCGAATTCGTCTTTCCCGCGAATGGCCGGCTGACGTTCCATCCTCACTGGACGCCGCTCAGCGCCACGAACAGCATGGCAAGCATGATGTTCCGCCGCAGCTTCGTGGACCTCGTGCTCGTCGTGCCGGACAACGATCTCAGGCTCTATCTCGACTATTACCTTTCGACCTTCGCCGGCCTGCTGACAGGCTCCATCGCCATCCACGATGCGCTCTATGGCTACCGCATGCATGGCGCCAACAAGCATTCGAACGCCGCTGTCATGGGTGGCAGATACAATTCCTCGACGAAGGACTGGGAGCCGATCAGCAATCACATCCTCCAGCTGGTGCAGCGCATCCTGGACGAAGAAGCCTCGTCGATCCGGGCGGCCTTCGGCGATTGGCGCCACTCCAATTCGAAGAAGTTGGTGAAGCGCGCCCTGGATGCCCGTTCGAACAGCAGTACCGGCGCGTGGATCCGTTTCGTCGACTCGCTGTCGGCTAAGGCAAAGAACGTGCTCAGTCGCGGTCGTTCGGCCCTTGGTGCACGACCATGACGCGCAGCGCGCTGAAAATGGCGTGACACGCAGAGGCCCTGACAGCGCCGTCTTCGTCGGCGCGGCCCGCAACTGCGCGCGCTGGCTGCCGGCCGTTCTGGACAATCTCTCGCGGCTGTCGCAGCTCTACGCCCGATCGGCCTTCCTCTTCGCCGTCAGCGATGCAACCGATTCGACGGCCACCCTGCTACGAAGCTGGATGGCGGATAGAGCCGGCAGGGTGATCGACCTCGGCGATCTGGCGAGGCGATTCGAGCCTCGGACGGAACGAATCGCCCATGCCCGCAACGCCTGCCTCGATGAAATTCGAAACTCCGCCTGGTCGGGATACAGCCGGCTGGTCGTCACGGACATGGACGACGTCCTCGCGATGCCGGTCGATGCCGAGGCTTACGCCCGGGCTTCCGCGTGGCTCGGGGCTTCAGCCGACCGCGCGGCCGTGTTTGCCAGCGCGGCACCTCGTTACTACGACATCTGGGCGCTTAGACACCCAACCTGGAGTCCGCACGACTGCTGGCACCGGATATGGGGCCGCGCTGTCGGGGAGTCGTTCGCGGCCGCCAAGTTCCGGGAGGTCTTCGCCCGCCAGATCGTCCTGCCGCGCCAGTTGCCGCCGATCGAAGTCCGATCGGCCTTTGGCGGACTGGGTGTTTATCGCATGTCCTACGCCCTGAACTCGGCCTATGTCGGTCTCGACGGCGAGGGGCGCGAAACGTCGGAGCATGTCGCCTTCAACGAAACGATCCGGCGCGTCGGCGGCCACCTGTATGTCTTCCCCGATCTGCAGGTGCGGGCGCCGCAACTGCATCTCTACAATGCCGTCGAATTCGATTTCAGGTGGCGTGCCGTGATGCGAATGCGGGAGACCGTCGAACGCTTCCGTCCAGCCTGGCGCAAGCTACAGGACTGCCGATGAAGACGCTCATCGTCGATCCGGCCATCCATTCCCTCGGCGGTCATCACTACGCTGCGATCGACCGGCTGCAGGTCGAACTTACCGGGGTGGAGATCGACGCCCCCTGCCTCGGTTCGGTTGCGGCCACCCCGGACGTCGTGCGTGCCCTGGACTGTACCGCCGCCTTCACCAGCCCCGTCTACGGTCGCGACTATGATAGCCCCGGGGAGTTTCAGGTCCGGGTGGAGCGGACGAGTCGCGAGCTGTCGCGCGCCCTGCGGCAGCTTGGCGCGTGGCCCGACATCCTGATCCTGCCCTGCTGCGATCAGGTACTGGCTGCTTCCGTGGCGCGCGTTTTGAGACGGCATTCGCTGAAGCCGCCACCGCAGGTGTTGATGTGGCTCCTCTATAGCCCGCACCACCGGCTCGCGCCGGAAAATCCTGCGGCCATCGCCCTTCACGACGAGTCGCGCCGCGCCTTCACCGCCCTTCTCAACGCCCTTGGCGACCGGCGGCACCTGACTGCCTACAGCGAGACCGAGGCCATGGCAGCGTTCTATCGCGGGCTGCTGCCCTTTGACGTGGATGTCGCACCGGGGGCCGGCATCGCCCTGCCCTCTGCAATGGAGGAATCGTGTCCGGAGACGCGCGACCATCCCCGTTTGACGATCGCCGGCTTCGCCAATCGCTCGAAGGGCTATCGGCTGTTACCCGAGGCGATCCCGCGACTGCTGCAGCGTCACGCCACGTCGCGCTTCACCGTTCATGGCATCGTCGCCGGATCCGACGCAGAGGACGACAGCTGGATTTTCGACGATCTCGAAGCGCTGGGACCGCGCATCGACATACGGAGGGGCGTGCTGTCCGACGAAGCCTATATCGATCTGCTTTCGCGCACCGACCTGCTGCTGCTTCCCTACGATCCCGAGTCCTACAGGGCGCGTAGCTCGGCGATGTCCAACGAGGCAAGACGGATGGGCATTCCCATCGTGGCGCCTGCCGATTGCGCCTTCGCGTGGCCCGCTTTCGCAGAGGGTCATGGTGTTGCCATGTCCCGCTACAGCCCGGATGGGCTCGCCGAGGCGACGATCGATGCTCTCGGCCGGCTCGATGCCCTGAAAGTCCAGGCCTCCGCCGTTGCGGTCACGACGAAGGACCCGCTGAACGGCATTCTGGAAGCCACCGTCGGGGCCGCTCACGCGCGTCTGCACCACGTCGCCGCCGGCACCCTGCGCCGGCTGCTAGGGTTTGCCCCTTAATCCGAGCGACGCCAGGTAGCTCCAGCGCACCGTGCCGTTGCGGTACCGGATGCCCTCCAGATACTGCGCGACGGCACGGTCGATCACTTCCGGCGAAGGCTTCTCCTTCGTGGCGCCGTCGGCATAGGCCACGATCTCCTTCCAGCCCTCGGGGCGCGGGATCGACACGATGGTCGAGGGCGTGTCGAGGTTCTTGTAGGTCCAGAAAGACCAGCCGATCCCGTGCATCTCGTGCAGCCGGCGGAACTCCGAGTTCCATTCGTCCGTGAGTTCGCCGGTCTCACCGAGGAACAGCGGCACATCGTAGAGGTTGGCAAAATTCAGGTGTCGCTGGATCGAATCGCGCTTCGTCGACGCCCAGAACGAGTGATAGGTGTAGGCGAGGTTCTTCGCGAAGGGCGGGCCGAACATGGCGAAGCTCGAACTCCATTGGCCTCCCGCCAGGATCACGATGCGCTCGGGATCGACCTCGCGGATCGCCGCCGTCGCCCGCTTGTAGAACGGCTCCAGCCGCGCGTTCAGCGTCGCCACGTCGTGATAGGGCGCGATCGGCTCGTTCAGGATGTCGTATCCCAGGATTGCGGGGTTGCCACGATAGCGTTGCGCCACGGCCCGCCACAGCTTCACCGTGAGATCACGATGGCGCGGCACGTAGAACATCAGCGGGTAGCCCGGCCCGTCATCGTGGTTGATGCCGGTCTGGCCGCCCGGCGCGGCGTGCAGGTCGGGAATCACGTAAAGCCCGGCGGCGGCGGCCCAGCCGACCACCCGGTCGAGGAGCGCCCAGCCCTCGCCGCCGACCTCACCGTCGGCGGTCATGAACAGCCGCCAGTGCAGCGGCACGCGCACCATGTTGAAGCCGACCGACTTGATGAAGCGGATGTCGTCCTCGGTCACGTAGGTGTCACGATACTGTCGCCAGAACTGGGCCGCGCGCTCCGGTCCCAGCAGGCGATCGAAGGCGCCGTA
>JBILYJ010000597.1:0-3192 GCA_044377795.1 Reyranella sp.
CCAGCCCCTGCCGCGCCAGGTCCATCAGCGCAAAGGCGAGATCGTAGAGCACGTCGATGTTGGCGATCTTGTCGGAGAATTCGATGGCGTCGAACGGCACGGGCTGGCCCTTCAGCGTCACGATGTTGCGCAGGTGCAGATCGCCATGGCAGCGCCGGATCGCGCCGGCCGCGACGCGGCGCGCCACGAGATCGATGAACGGCTCGAGCGACCGCGGCATCGCCTCGGCCAGCGCCTCGCTGGTCGGCGGATCGAGACGGTCCCCCGCCTCGCGCATCTGGCGGACATCGGCCGCCACCGAATGGCGATAGTCGTCGGGCGAACAGAAGCCCGAGGCGATGGCAGGCAGCCCGTCATGGAACTGCGCCACGCGCGCACCAAGGGCGGCCATGAGCTCCGGGGTCAGCACGCCGCGCGCCGCCATGCGGTCCAGCAGCCCCTCCTCGTCGAAGCGCTGCATCACGACCAGCCAGTCGACCGTTTGTCCGGAGGTTTCACCGACCTCGCCCAGCGCCAGCTTGCCGTCGCGCCTGAGGACGGGCGCGACACCCAGGTAGATTTCGGGCGCCGACCGTCGGTTCACGTCGATTTCGGCGGCGCACATCGCCGCGCGCCGTCCCTCGGTCGAGAAGTCCATGTAGGGGAACTTCACGGCACGCTTCAGCTTGTAGGCGCGCTCGCGGCACAGGAAGACGACGGCGCCGTGCGTGTCGATCCGGCGCTCCGGCTTCAGCTCGGCCTCGAGGAAGGCAATCGTCCCGGACTGGTCCTCGACGATGAAGGAAGGCCGCGCGCTCATTCGGCGGACGCCGGATCGACGTGCAGGATGATCTCGGCGCCGGGATAGGCCCTGGCGATCTCGGTCTGGACGTCGAGACCGATCGCATGCCCCAGTACGACCGAAAGGTCAGGTTCGACCTCGATATGGAGCTGGATGAACCTGGTGAGGCCGCTCGACCGGGTCTTGAGATCGTGCACGTCCTTCACGCCGGGGTGCGCCCGCGCGATCGCCTCGATCTTCCGGCTGTCCTCGGCCGGCAGCTCGTGGTCCATCAGCACGTTCAGCGACTCCCGTCCCACCTTCCAGCCGCCATGCATCAGGTAGAGCGCCACCAGGCCGGCAACGCCGCTGTCGATCAGCGGTTGGTCCAGCAGGCCCGACAGGAAGACGCCCATGCCAGTTACAAATGTCGCCACCAGATCGGTGCTGTAGTGCGCCATGTCGGCACTGATGGCGAGCGACCCGCTGCGCCGAACCACGTACTTCTGGAACGTGACCAGGCATAGCGTCAGTCCGATCGCCAGGACGCTGACGAACAGGCCGATCTCCTCCTCGCGGACCTGCTTGGGATTGCCCAGCCGCTCGACGATCGCGACCAGGAGCGCGCATCCCGAGGCGGCGATGAAACCGGCCTGGATGAGGCCTGCCAGCCCCTCGGCCTTGCCATGACCGAAGCGATGATTGTCGTCGGCGGGCACGAGGGCCTGGCGCACGGCGAAGAAGGTCACCATCGAGCTGACGAGATCGAGCGAAGTATCGACCAGCGAGGACAGCATGCTCACCGAATCGGTGAGTCGCCAGGCCGCGAACTTGGCGACGATCAGGATGAGCGCCGTCGACATCGAAGCGACGGTCGCCAGCCGCATCAGCCGTTGGGGATCCATCGCCATCACGCCCTCAGGGATAAAGCGTGCGCGTGGTCCATGGCTCGGTGGGAGTACTGCGCCGATACTCCAGCCGATCGTGCAGGCGGAAGGCGCCGTCCTGCCAGAATTCGATCAGGGTCGGCTGCAGGCAGAATCCCGACCAGTGCGGCGGTCGCGGCACCGTGCCGATCACGTGCTTGGCGGCATATTCCGCCACCCGCTTCTCCAGCGCGAACCGGCTCTCCAGGGGCCGCGACTGTTCCGAGGCCCAGGCGCCGACCTGGCTGCCCCGGGCGCGGCTGGCAAAATAGGCATCGGCCTCTGCCGCCGTCGTCTGGGTGACAGGCCCCTCGAGGCGAACCTGGCGGCGCAGCGACTTCCAGTGGAAAAGCAGGGCCGCCTTCGGGTGGGCCAGGAGTTGGCTGCCCTTGCGGCTTTCATAGTTTGTGTAAAACACGAAACCGTGGGCGTCATAGTCCTTCAAAAGAACCATGCGCGCGGACGGGGTGCCGTCCGGACCGACCGTGGCGAGGGCCATGGCGGAGGGGTCGTTGGGCTCGGAAGTGCCCGCTTCGCCGTACCAAATGGCGAAAAGCTCGAGCGGATCGGTGGTTTCCCTGATCATGACCCACAATATGAGGGGGTCGGCCGCGTTCCACCACCGGCATCTTGTCCCAATACCGTTCCCCAGCTAGAACCACAGCATGACCGCAGCTGCACAACTGATGGCCGGTAAAAAAGGCCTCGTAATGGGCGTCGCCAACGAACGCTCGATCGCCTGGGGGATTGCCAAGGCCTGCCACGACCAGGGGGCCGAGGTGGCCTTCACTTTCCAGGGCGAGGCCCTCGAAAAGCGGGTGCGGCCGCTGGCCAACTCGATCGGCGCCAAGATCATCGAGCCGTGCGACGTGACCAACCCCGCCAGTATCGACGCCGTCTTCGCGAAGCTGGAGAAGGACTGGGGCAAGCTGGACTTCGTCGTCCACGCCATCGCCTTTTCCAACAAGGACGAGCTGCGCGGCCGCTACCTCGACACCTCGTCCGACAATTTCACCCTCACGATGAACGTGAGCGTCTACTCCTTCACCGCGGTGGCGCAGCGCGCCGTGCCGCTGATGAAGGACGGTGGCAGCCTGCTCACCCTCACCTACTACGGCGCCGAGCGGGTCATCCCCCACTACAACGTCATGGGTGTGGCCAAGGCCGCCCTCGAGGCCAGCGTGCGCTACCTGGCGGCGGATCTCGGCGAACAGAAGATCCGCGTCAACGCGATCTCGGCCGGCCCGATCAAGACTCTGGCCTTCGCGGGAATCAACGACGGCCGCTATATCCTGAAGTGGAACGAGCTCAACTCTCCGCTGAAGCGCAACGTCACGACGGAAGAGGTTGGCAATGCCGGCCTCTACCTTCTGTCCGATCTCGGCACCGGCGTGACCGGTGAAGTGATGCACGTCGACGCCGGCTACCACGTCGTCGGCATGATCAATACCTCGTCCGCGAAGCAGATCGCCGAATTGCTCGGCAACTTCGAAGGCGAGTAGAGCG
>JBILYJ010000598.1:0-3187 GCA_044377795.1 Reyranella sp.
GTACGCGAGGCGGTGTTCGAGGTCTCCGAGGCCAAGCGCTGGCTGCTCGGCGGCTACAATCACGGCCACATCGCCAACCTGCCCTACCCGGTGGCGATGGAGATGGCGCTTGGCTTCCGCTTCACCGCGCAGCGCTTCTACGAGATCGGCTTCGTCAACCGGCTGGTCGACGCCGCCGAGCTGATGCCGACGGCGATGTCGATGGCCGAGCATCTGCTCACCCTGCCGCCGGCGTCGCGGGTGAACACGGTGCACATGATGCGCCAGATGCGCCCCGCCCCCGGTCCCGACATGCAGCAACTGGCCGCCGCGCTGCACGAGCACGGTGCCAAGAGCGACCTCATGGAATCCCGCGCCGCCTTCGCCGAGAAGCGCAAACCCAACTTCAAGGGCTGGAACGACCCCGAGGATCGGTATCGGTTGCCGACGCTCGAGAGCGTCAAGAAGAAGTAGCTAGTACGCCTGCCCCTCGCATCGGGCTGCGACGGTCTGGATGATCGCGCCTCGGGTATCGGCATAATAGATGTAGGTACCGGTCTCCAGCCCGCGCTTGATGCCGATTATGATCGTATCGCTCGGCACGATGTTGTTCAGCACGACAAGATAGCGGTCTGCCAGCTGGACCGAGGCGCGCACCGGCGGCGCCCCGTTGTAGATCACGGTCGGCTCGCCGCCACGGTTGACGATGGCGAACTTGGCGCCGTCGTCGGCGACGCAGACCGACTGGCCGTCGACGTTCAGGGGCGGCACAGGCTTTAGCGTTGTGGAACCGCCTGTCATAGGGCCGGGCAGCAGTGCCGAGGGCGGCATGCCCCAGGGGGCGAGTTGGCTCGGCTGGTTGACCGGCGGGACAGGCGTGGGTTTCGGCCTGGCTTGCGGCTTTGCCTCCACCGCCGGCATCGCCTCGGCCGGCCGCGCTGTTTCGGCCGCCATGACCTGCAGACCCGGCCCCTTTACCGCGCGCGTGACAAGGTAGCCGCCAACTCCGATGAAGGTCATCAGCACGACAGCAACGACCAGGATCGAACGCCGCCGCGCCATCGCGTCGGCGTGCGGCAGATAGGCCGGCGGCGACGCGGGCCTGGGCGGGAGCAACGGTCTGAACGGACGCCTTGCCGGTGATCTGACGAGCGCTTTTGGGGCGGCTTCGGACGTGGATTTACCGAACAGTTTCTCCGCGATCGTCGCTTTCGCGGCCGACTTCGCCGCCGACGCGGCTGCGGCCACCTGATCGCGGCGGGTCCGCTCGGTATCGAGCACCGCCTGCACCCTCGCATCGTAGCGGGCGCGGGCATCCGGATCAGAGAGCGTCTGGTAGGCGTCGGTGATCTGGCGGAAATTGAACGCTGCGAGTTCGGGATTCCCGGCAGCCACGTCGGGATGATAACGCTTGGCCAGCGCCACATAGGCGGCACGGATCGCTGCCGCGTCAGCCGTTCTCGGCACGCCCAGCACCAGGTAATGATCGACGTCGATCCTCATCGCCGCGGCAGTCTACCGGATTCCGCGGCCGGCGGCCCCGGATTTCGCGCATTGAATGTTTTTGCGGGGGACGAGCAATGTTTCCCGGCATATCCTTCCCTAAAGGGAGGAAACACCAATGGCCTATCAGTCGATCGAAGTGCGCAAGCTGACGCCGTCCATCGGGGCGGAGATTTTCGGCGTCGATCTCGGCAAGCCGCTTGGCAACCAGCAGTTCCAGGAGGTGCATGACGCGCTGATGGAGAACCTTGTGATTTTCTTCCGCGATCAGAAGATGTCGATCGAGCAGCACAAGGAGTTCGGCCGGCGCTTCGGGCCGCTACATGTCCATCCCAACGCTCCCATCACCTTCCCCGAGCACCCCGAGATCCTGGTGATCAAGGCCGACGAGAACTCGAAGCATGTCGCGGGCGAGGAATGGCACACCGACGTGTCGTGCGATCTCGAGCCGCCGATGGGGTCGATCCTCTATCTCACCGAGGTCCCGCCCGAGGGCGGCGGTGATACGCTGTTCGCCAACATGTACCGCGCCTACGACACGCTCTCGGAGCCGATCAGGCAGATGCTGCAGGGGCTGACGGCGCTGCACGACAGTTCCAAGGCCCACTACTATCGCGTCAAGGCCACGGACCGCGACGAGATCAAGTTCCCCAACGCCGAGCACCCGATCGTGCGGACCCACCCGGTGACCGGCAGGCAGAGCCTCTACGTCAATCGCGGCTTCACGCTCCGCATCCCGCAGCTCAAGCGCCACGAGAGCGACGCGCTGCTCGAGATGCTCTACCGGCATATCGAGACGCCGGAGTTCCAGTGCCGCTTCAAGTGGCAGCCCAACTCCGTGGCCTTCTGGGACAATCGCTGCGTCCAGCACCACGCCATGTTCGACTACTTCCCGCATCGCCGGTACGGCCACAGGGTCACGGTCTGCGGCGACAAGCCGTTTCTGCGCGTGAACTGACGTGGGGCGAGGCGGCCTTTACAGCCGCCCGGCCTTCGCCCTATATCGTTGCCACCATGCTGCGTTTCGCGACCAAAACGACCACGACCACCAAAACGACCACCTTCGGTGGGCCGGCGAGGACGTGCGCGTAGAGTCGAACGTGACATAGGATGACCTCACAGGCCCCGCCGGTTCGGACGGGGCCTTTGTCTTTCCAGGCGTCCGTCTCCCGGCTTCAACGAAGGAGACAGACATGCCATCGAGACCTCTTGCCGGAGCCCCCCTCACAGTCGCGATCGTCGGCGCGACCGGCGCCGTCGGCGTCGAGTTCCTGCGCTGCCTGGCCGAGCGCCGCTTCCCGGTGAAGGATCTGCGCCTGCTCGCGTCCGCCCGCTCGGCAGGCCGCGAGCTGTCGTTCGACGGAAAGGCCCTCGTGGTTCAGGAACTGACCGGGAAGAGCTTCGAGGGAGTCGACATCGCCCTGTTCTCGGCCGGCGGCGCCATCTCGAAGCGCTACGCCCCCATCGCCGTCGCGGCCGGCGCCATCGTGGTCGACAATTCCTCGGCTTTCCGGATGGATCCCGAGGTGCCGCTGGTGATTCCCGAGATCAATGCCGGTGCGATCGCCAACCACAAGGGTATCGTCGCCAATCCCAATTGCGCGGCGATCATCGCCATCACGCCGCTGTGGCCGATCCACCAGCACAACCGCATCAGGCGCATGAACATCGCCACCTACCAGGCCGCCTCGGGCGCCGGTGCGGC
>JBILYJ010000122.1:0-12342 GCA_044377795.1 Reyranella sp.
CTGGACGAATTGAAGCAACGCACGATCAGTCGAGATTGAAGCCCTTCGCGCGCACGAATGCGCCGAAATCGGCGCGCTCCGGCACCGAATATTGCCGCGCCTTGTCCTCGGACCAGCCATAGGCCGGCTCCTCGCCGAATTTCTGCACGAAGCGCTGGTTCTTGTAGGGCTGGGTCTCGTTGCGCCGCCGGTCGTAGGCCTCGACCTTCTCCCGGAGGCCGGTCTCGTCGTAGCGGTCGCGATGAATCGATACGTCCAGGCCCAGCCGGGGGCTCATCACGCCCTCGAAGGACGGCCAGCCAACGCCGAGCCCGGCCACCGGGAAGACATGTTGCGGCAGGCCCAGCACCTCGGAGACTCGGGCCGCCTGGTTGCGGATCTGGCTGATCGGGCAGGTCCCCAACCCGACCCGGTCGGCGGCGGCGATGAAGGTGGCGAGCACGATGCCGGCATCAACGGCGGCATTGAAGAACGGATCGAGATAGTCGTTCACGAAGGGCCGGCCGCGCCAGTCGAACAGCAGCCGGTGCCGGCGGTTGTTGCCGCAGAAGACCAGAAGCGCCGGACCGGCGGCGGCCCACGGATTCTCCGGGATCAGGGCCTGGAGCTTCTCGCGCTGTTCCTTGTCGGTGACGATCACGATGTCGGCCTGCTGCAGGTCGCTCTTGGAGGGCGCCGACAGCGCCACGGCGCAGAGCGTGTCCAGCAGGGCCGGATCCAGCGGCTTGTCGGAATAGCGCCGCACGACCCGCCGGTTGGCCATCTCGGCCAGGACCTCGACGCCCCTGGGGGCTTCCGACAGGGCGGGCGCGGAGCCGAACCGCGCCTTCAGCACGGACTTCAAACGATCAAGCACGGGAACTCCTAACGGCCGAAAATGTTGGGGATCGGAATGTTGGGGATCGGGATGTTGGGGACCAGCGAGCGCGGCTGGCCCGGCAGGATCTGCTCCAGCTGCTGCAACTGCTGCGCGCCCGGCAGGGTGCTGGCCATGCCCGGCGGGTCCTTGGCGCTGCCACGCGAGACGTTGAGCGACGGAGACGACATCGAGCCGCGCGCCGTCGTGATCAGGTAGGGCGCCGAGCCATCCTCGGCGATGTAGAAGTTGACCGTCGTGTCGGTCGTCGAGGCGCCGAGATTGGTGCGGGTGGAGATCCGCGCCGTCGCGCGGTTGCCCTGGACGGTGAGGCCCTTGTCGGTGAGCACGCCGCCCGCGATGTCGATCTGCCCTCCGATCGGGCTGTCGTGATTGACGAAGCGGTTCAGCACCAGCGAGATCGCGTTCAGCATGCTGGTGGGCGACATCCCGCGCTGGCCGACGGCGCCCAGCACATTGCCCAGGGTCTGATCGATCACCGTGCTGGCCGCGCCGGCCGCCATCGAGCCCAGCATCTGCAGCGCCCGGTCGGCGCCGATGAAGATGTGCCCGCCGAGCTGCGCGCCGCCCGCCATCGAGGCCCTGATCTGGTCGGAGGTCGTGCCGCCGCCGCGCACGGTGATGCCGTTGGCGTTCAACTTGCCGTCGACCGTCACCTTGACGGCGCTGCCGAACTCGTTGGAGCCGGAGGTGCTGCGCAGCATCTCGCCCAGGATGATGTTGTTGGCGTCGCCCTTGAAGTCGAAGGAGAGGGCCGGCCGCGTGGCGTTGACGGTTCCCGCGAGCGCCAGCGAACCGCCATAGAGCGAGCCCTTGAAGTGCTGGACCGTCAGGATGCCGTCCTTCAGCGACGCCGAGAGGTCGGCATTGCCGATGCGCAGCGGCGAGTTGACCAGGGTCCCGGCCACCAGCTTCAGCGAGCCGTCGATGCTGCGCAGCGGCGCCGTGTCGATCGGCTTGGAGGCCGCCTGGCCGCGCGCGGCCGGTCGCGCGGGCGCTCCGCCGCTGCCGCCGATCCGGTCGAGGTCGAGCACGCTGGCCCGCAGGTCGGCATTGATCGTCGTACGGCCGGTCAGGCGGGCATCGATCGATCCGTCGAGCGCCTGGCCGTTGAGCACCAGGTTACCCTTGTAGCTGGCCGACTGCGGCGCCCCCCTGGACGCCCCCGGCATCGCCAGGGTGCCGGTCGCTTTCACGCTCTGCCCCATGGCATTCACGTTGATGTCGCGCAGGGTGAGTTGCTCGACCGTGCCGGCGACGCCTCCGCTGGCGCTCACCGCCCCGAGGTCGCCCGGCGCCGTGGTGCCAGCGACCTTGAGCACGCGGCTCATGTCGGGCGCCTCGAAGTTGAAGGCGATGTCGGCCCGCGGCTGCGGCGCCGAATAGTTGGCCACGGTGCCGCGGACCGCGAGACGGGCGCCCCCCAGGTTCGACACCTTGATGTCGTTCAGCCGGAGCGTGCTCCCCTGTAGCGCCACGTCGACATCGACGCCCTGGATCGTCTCCTTGTTGTAGATGAGCCTGGCCACCTTGGCCTTGAGCCCGACCGAGGGGCCGGGCACGACCGGTCCTGACGGCGGCGCCGAAGCACCGGAAGCCGCGGCAGGCTTCTGCTGCGCCGCGACCGGAACCAGGAAGGAATCGAGGTCGAGCGTGTCGAGGCTGACGCTGGTCACGATCGACAGCGGCACGGTGAAGGTGACCGTCACGCCGCCACTGCCCTTCAGCTCGTCGAGTTCGAAGACGGCATCGCTCACCTGGACGTTGCCGCCGGTCGAGGACATGCGGCCGCGCAGGCTGAGCTTCTGCAGCTTGGACGGCGGCACCGCCGAAAGATCGACGGCGAGCCAGGCCAGCGTCTCGCGCAGCTTGGGCCCGACCAGGCTGAACTGCCCAGTGACGCCGGGTCGCGCGGGATCGCCCGTCAGGGTCGATTGCGCCTGCAGGACCATGTCGCCCGGCAGGGTGGCCGTGAGCTTCGGCACCGCGACGGCGCCGCCCCTGGCGTCGATCTCCACCACGACGTTGCGGACCGGCTGCTTGTTGTAGATCACCTCGCCGAGGTCGAAGGCGAGCTTGGCCGTGAGATCCCCGAGGTAGCTCTGCGACGCCGCAGCCGGCGCGCTCGCGGGCGCCGCCGCGGGAGCAGCGGGCGTTGCGGCAGGCGCTGACTGCTGGAGCGCGGCCAGCCACCGGTCGAGGTCGAGCTTCGGCACGGCGATCTTGCCCTCTACCGCGAGCCTCGGCTTCAGCGCGACCGAAAGCGATCCCGAGCCGCTGTCCTGACCCAGAGCCATCTTGAAATCGCGCGCGGCGAACGCCGTCTGGGAGACGTCGATGCCGCCATCGAAGCTGAACTTGCCGGCAAGAATCGGCGGCAGGGCGGGCTCGGGCTGGCCCGCGAGCTTGACCAGCGTGCCGACGAAGGTCGTGAGCGACTCGGCCGAAGCCGAGGCAACGCCGGAGACCTTTGCGGCCGCACCCAGCTCGCTCAGCGTTCCCTTGAAGCCGAGCTTGCCGCCGCCCGCCTGCAGGGCGAGGTCGGCGGTGTGGCCTTTGCTGCCGCGCGCGCCGACGGCGAGGTCGAGCCGGAGCGGCGCGCCGTTGATGGAGGCATCTCCCGCCAGCGAATAGGGACCGTCGATCGAACCGACCGAGGCGGTGAAGTTCGCCTTGTCGGCGACCACCGAGAGGCCCGCCTTGGAATCGCTGAAGATCAGCGTGCCGTTGTCGATGGTCAGCCGGCCGAGCGACAGCGGCCGCGGCGTGCTGGGTTTGGCGGCGGCGGGCTTCGCTTCGGCGACCGAGGGCGTGAACTCCCAGTTCGGCTTACCCTCGGCATTGATCTCCAGCACGATCTTGGGCTCGACCAGCGTCACCTCGCTGACCTCGATGCTGCCGCCCAGCAGGGCCAGCAGCGACGGCTTCACGGTGACCGACTTCACCTCGACCATGTTGGCGTTCTTGGAGCCCGGCGCGTTGAAGAACTTCACGCCCGTCACCGAGACGGTCGGCGTCGGCAGCAGCGACAGCGAGATCGGTCCGTCGATCACCAGGTCGCGGCCGGTCGCCGTCTTCACCTGCGAGACGATCAGCGGCTTGTAGGAATTGACGTCGATCAGCGCGGGCAAGGCCACGAGGGCTGCGACCAGCAGCGCGACGATGCCGCCGCCGCCGATCAGGAGACGCTTGCGGGTTGTTGGTGTCATGGCAGGGCTCCCCGGTCCGGCGCCGCAAGACTAGCGCATCGACTGCAGGCGCGGCATAGAGAAATCCATGGCCGAAATCGTCAACCTGCGACGCGCCCGCAAGGACAAGGCGAAACGCGAACGCGAGGCGGAAGCGGACGCCAACCGTCGCCGCTTCGGTCGCACGCGCACGGAGAAGGTCGCGGACCAGGACACCGCGGAGCGCACCGCACGCCTGATCGACGGCAAGAGGCTGGAGCCGGAGAAGGATTGATTTCCCGCCTCCCCATTCGAATGGGAGGTGGCGGCGTAATCGCCGACGGAGGGGTCACGTCGTGGTCGTTCGTTCTTCGGCGCTCCCGGACATTGCAAGCAATGTCCTGCCGCTTGGCGGGTCGAGCTTTGCTCGGCCCTACCGCGCCGGCCGGTTCAGAGCCAGGCGCTCGAAGAAGGTGCGCGTGTTCTCGTCGGCGCCCGGTCCCGCGACCGCGCGCACGTTGGTGAGCTCGAGGCGCCGGCCGCTCTCGGCGTCGATCAGAACGGGCTCGAGTGGCCGGCTGTCGGCACGATCGACCAGGTCCATCGGCTTGCCGCCGCGTGCAGCAGGGCCGAAGCGGTCACCCCATTGCTTCAGCCCGACGATCACCGTGAACAGCGCGGCGCCCTTTTCGGTGAGCCGGTATTCGTGGCGCAGCGGACGCTGGCGATAGGCGGTCTTGCGGAAGACCCCGGCCTCCACGAGCTTCTTCAGCCGCGCCGTGAGGACGTTGCGCGCGATTCCGAGATTCTCCTGGAAGTCGTCGAAGCGGCGCACGCCGTAGAAGGCATCGCGCACGATGAGCAGCGTCCACGGCTCGCCGACGACGTCGAGCGCCGCCGCGATCGAGCAATTCATCTGTTCGTAGGAGGTGCGCCGCATCCCGAAAGTATAGGGCCGCAGGCGGACGGCGCAATCTTGGGGCCGCACGTTCGCCCCAAAGCAGAACGCCCGGGTCTTTCGACCCGGGCGTCCTTAGCGATTTCTCGAAGGTTCAGTCGGCTAGTCGCGCGACTGACCCATGAAGCTCATCAGGAACTGGAACAGGTTCACGAAGTCCAGGTACAGGCTGAGCGCGCCGAACACGGCGACCTTCTCGATCATGTCCGTGCCCCAGGCCTCGGAATACTGTTCCTTGATCTTCTGGGTGTCGTAGGCGATCAGGCCCGAGAAGATCAGCACGCCCGCGGCGGAGATGATGAAGCTCATCGTGCCCGACGGCCAGATCATGTTGACGATGCCGGCCAGGATGAGGCCGATCACGCCCATGAACAGGAACTTGCCCATCGCCGTCAGGTCACGCTTCGTCGTGTAGCCGTAGAGGCTGAGCGCGCCGAAGGCGGCGGCCGTCACGAAGAAGGTGCGCGCGACGCTGGCGCCGGTGTAGCGGAACAGCAGCAGCGACAGGCTGACGCCCATCAACGCCGTGACCGTCCAGTAGACCGCCTGTACCGCCCCGGTGCTCATCTGAGCGGCGCGGAACGACACGAGCAGCAGCAGCCCGAGCGGAGCGAAGATCGCGACCCAGCCCAGCACGTTCAGGCCAACGACGCGGCCCGACTGAAGCTGGAAGAACATGCCCGCGAGTTCCGGCGAGCTGAACAGGCCGAAGGCCACGATGCCCGACAGTGCGAGCCCCGAAGCCATGTAGTTGTACACGCGCACCATGTGGGCGCGCAGACCGACATCGAACGACGCCTGGTCGGCAACGGTGCCGGCGCGATTAAAGGTGCCGAAGTTCGGATTTACCATCTGGTTTCAAGCCTCCAAGGGGGCCTCGTTTGCCGAGCCCCTCCGACGAGTAATCTGGGGTTACAGCGCGACTGAATCAATAGCCAAGACTCAGTTCGAGAACCCAAATTTGCCCGCCCCCTGTAACGATTAGGTCATTCGTTGCGCAACAATGCAAGCGGCCGCTGCCTCAATGCCGCCAAAGTTCCCGCCAGACCGAAGGCAAGGGTCAGAGCCATGGCGCCCAGGGCGACCGCCACCGCGACGGTGGGCAGGAACGTCCATTCGAGGTTCATGATCCGGCGCACCACGAGGTAGGCGGCCAAGGTCCCCACCCCCAGGGCCGCCGCCGCGGTGGCGAGGCCCAGGAAGGCGAACTCCCAGGCGAAGGTCCCGGCGATGCGGGCCCGGGTGGCGCCCAGCACTTTCATCACCACCGCCTCGTGGACGCGGCGGCGCTGGGTGGCGAGCATGGCCCCCGCCAGCACGAGCACGCCGGCGAGGATGCTGAGGAAGCCGATCACCCGGCTGGCCAGCCCGATATTGCCCAGCACGCCGGCCGCCGTCTCGATGGCGTCGCGGATGCGCACCACGGTGACGTTGGGGAACTGGTCGGTGACGGCCTTGAAGATCGCGTCCTCCGCCTCCGGCGTCGATTTCACCGTCGCGAGGAAGGTGTGCGGCGCCTTGTCGAGCGTGCCCGGCGAGTAGACGAACACGAAGTTGATGGAGAGCGTCGTCCATTCGATGCGCCGCAGCGAGGCGATCTTCGCCTCGATGTCGCGCCCCAGAATGTTCACGGTGATGCTGTCGCCCAGCTTCAGGCCGAACTGATTGGCCAGATTCTCGTCGAAGGAGATGAGCTGCGGCCCGCGATAGTCGGCGGGCCACCATTCGCCGGCGACGAGGCGCGAGCCCTCGGGCGGCGTCGCCGAATAGGTCACCCCGCGATCGCCCTCGACCGCCCAGCGCGCGTCGGACGGCACCGCCACCTCGCTGACCGGCTTGCCGCCGATCTTGACGATGCGGCCGCGCAAGGACGGCACCTTGTCGAGCGGCCCGGCGCCGGGAATGCCAGAGATCGCCTTCTCGAAGGCCGGCATCTGGCTCGACTGGATGTCGACGAAGAAGAAGGCCGGCGCGTCGCTGGGAATGCGCCGGGTGAGCTGCTCGCGGAGATTGCCCTCGATCAGGGCCGTCGCCACCAGCACGGTGAGGCCGAGGCCGAGCGAGAGCATGACGATCGGCGTCGGCGCGCCCGGCCGGTGCAGGTTGGCGAGCGCCAGACGCAGCGCGGCGAATTTGGGCTTGCCAATCCTGGCGGCTCCGAACATCAGCAGCCGCGCCAAGAGGGGAAAGGCGATGAAGGCGCCGACCGACCCCAGCACGAAATAGGCGGCGATCCGGCGGCTGTCGGCGGTGAAGATCGTGAAGGCCGCCAGCGCGACCGCGACGGCGGCGATCGCCAGCGCATCGCGCCAGGCCAGCCGGCCGCCCTGCTGGACCACGGCGCCGCGCATCAGCGTCGCCGCCGAGACGCTGCGGGCCCGCATCAGCGGCACCAGGGCGAACAGGAGCGAGACCAGCAGGCCGAATCCCGCGGCGGTCGCCAGCGGTCCGGCGTAGATCGCGACCCGCGCCCGGACCGGCAGCACGTCGGCGATCGCCGACTGGGCCACGAACGGCAGGGCCGCGCCGATCACCAGGCCGATGCCGACGCCCAGGGCCGTCAGGGCGGCGAGCTGGATGAAGTAGGTGGTGAAGACCAGCCGCTCCGGCGCGCCCAGGCACTTCAGGGTCGCAATGGTGCGCAGCCGCGCGGCCAGGAAGCTCGAGACGGCGTTGCCCACGCCGACTCCTCCCACGAGCAGCGACGCGAGGCCGATCAGGCCGATGAACTGCGTCAGCCGGTCGAGCCAGAAGCGGATGCCGCCGCCGGCATCGTCGAGGCCCCGCACCCGCCAGCCGGCGTCGGGAAAGCGGGCCTTCAGGGCCGCGATGACCGCGCGGTCCGAGCGGCCGGGCGGCAGGCGCAGGCGGTACTCCCAGGTGAGCAGGCTGCCCGGCTGGACCAGTCCCGCTTCCAGCGCGGCATCCAGGGGCATCATCAGCCGCGGCCCCAGGCTGGCGAAGGCGTTCAAGCCGCGGTCGGGCTCGCGCGCGATGATGCCGCGCACCTCGACCGCGGTGTCACCCACCTTCAGCATGTCGCCCGGCGCCATGTTCATGCGGCGCAGCGCCGATTCCTCGACCGCGGCGCCCCAGATGCCGTCACGCTTGCCCAGCGCGTCGGCGAGGGTGCCGCCATCGGCCATGCCGACCTTGCCGTAGAGCGGATAGGCCGGCTCGACGGCCTTGAGCTGCACCAGCGTGGGGCGGCCGTCGGGCTTGGTCGGCCGCGCCATGGCACGGCTGTCGAGCCAGCGCACGAACTCGCCCTGCTCGCGCATGAAGGCGATCTGCTCCGGCGTCGCCTCGCGGTAGAGCAGCGAGATCGCGACGTCGCCGCCCAGGATCTCGCGCGCATCGGCGCGCAGCCCTTCCTCGATGGCACGGCTGAACGACAGGATCGCGGCGATGGCCCCGACTCCCAGCGCCAGGCAGGCGATGAACAGTCGGAAGCCGCCGAGGCCGCTACGCATCTCGCGGCGCGCGAGGCGGAAGGCGAGGCTCATGGGGACGCCGTCACTGCGCGGCGAGCGCGCGCAGGCGATCGTCCGCGACCAGCAGGCCGTCGGCGATGCGCAGCACGCGGTCACACCGCTCGGCGAGGCCCATGTCGTGCGTGATCAGGATCAGCGTCGTGTTGTCGGCCCGCGCGACCTCGAAAAGGAGATCCATCACCTGCCGGCCCGTCGCGCCGTCGAGATTGCCGGTCGGCTCGTCGGCCAGGATCAGCTTGGGCCGGCCGACGAAGGCGCGGGCGACCGCCACGCGCTGCTGCTCGCCGCCGGACAACTGGGCAGGATAGTGGCCGATGCGATGGCCGAGCCCGACCCTCTTCAGCGCCACCTCGGCCTGCTCGAACGCGTCGGAACGGCCGGCGAACTCGAGCGGCAGCGCGACGTTCTCGTGCGCCGTCATGGTCGGAATGAGATGGAAGCCCTGGAACACGATTCCGATATGGTCGCGCCGCAGCCGCGCCCGGTCGTCATCGCCCATCGGCCCGAGATCGTTGCCGGCGACCTCGACCTTGCCGGAGGTCGCCCGCTCCAGCCCGCCCGCCACCATCATCAGGCTCGACTTGCCGGCCCCCGACGGCCCCACCACCGCCGTAATCTCGCCCGCCGCGATGGCCAGCGTGATGCCACGCAGGATATTGACCGTGCCGGCATCGCTCGCCATGTCGAGATGCACGTCGGTCAGGCGAACGATCGGAAAGTGTGCGATGGGAAGCGGCTCGGCCAAGCGGGCTCCTGAGGCAGGCAAGGAATGAAACTGCAAACTCGATATGGTGGTTTTACGGCGACGGTCAATTCACGGATCGCGGCATTCGTGGCGCTGATCCTGTGCCTCACGGCCTCAATGGCACCCGCGACGGTCCATGCACAAACTGAGCCGGTGAAGCTCGCGATCCTGGGCGACAGCCTGGCCGCGGGCTATGGCCTCGCCCCGGCCCAGGCCTTTCCCAACCGCCTGCAGGCGGCGCTGAAGGACAAGGGCCGCAACGTCACCGTCATCAATCACGGAGTGTCGGGCGACACGACGATGGGCGGCCTCGAGCGCATCGACTGGATGCTGGCCGACAAGCCCGACATCGTGATGGTCCAGCTGGGCGGCAACGACATGCTGCGCGCCCTCGATCCGGCCAGCACGGAAAAGAATCTCGACGCCATCATCGGCAAGCTGAAGCAGGCCGGCACCACGGTCTGGCTGGTCGGCATGCTGGCACCGCGCAACTTCGGCCCGGAATACGTCAATCAGTTCGATGGCATCTACAAGAAGCTCGCCGACAAGCACGGCGTGCCGCTCTATCCCTTCTTCCTCGACGGCGTGGCCCAGGATCCCGCACTCAACCAGCCCGACGGCATCCATCCCAACGCCAAAGGCGTCGACGTCATCGTCGAACGCATCCTGCCCTTCGTGACGAAGAATCTCGACGATGCCGCGTCTGTTCGTCGCCCTGCCCGTCCCTGACGAGATCGCGGAGGAACTCTCGGCGCTGCAATCGGGGGTCCCCGACGCGCGCTGGGTGCCGGCCGAGAACCTGCATGTCACCCTCTGCTTCGCGGGCGAGGTCCAGGGCGGCACGCTGCGCGACTTCGAGGAGGAGCTGGCCGACATCGCCGGCCCGCCGTTTTCGCTGGCGATCGCCGGCGTCGACCAGTTCAGCAACGGCAAGCAGCCGCGCGCGCTGGTCGCCCTCGTCGAGCGCAGCGAGCGTCTCGACTGGCTGCAGCAGAAGGTGACGACCGTCGCGCGCAACTGCGGCATCGAGGTCGACCGCCGCAAGTACCGCCCGCACGTCACCCTGGCGCGTTTCCCGGCCGGCGGCGAAACCGGCCATCACATCGCGCAGTTCATGGCGAGCCACGGTACGTTCCGTCTCGAGCCGTGGGTGGCCGAGCACTTCTCACTCTATTCGAGCCGCATAGGGAGAGGCGGTCCGATCTATACGGCGGAAGCGGAGTATCCGCTGACGTTCTGAGAGCGAAGCCGCCCAAAAGAAGCCGTCGCCCTGAGCGGAGCGCAGCGTAGTCGAAGGGCCTCTTTTCGTTTCGACACACCCTGCGCCAGAAAAAAGGTCCTTCGACTGCGCCGCCCTTCGGGCGGCTCCGCTCCAGGGCGGGGGTTACCCCGCCCGCGACGACGGGTGTTTTTCGTCCGTCACACGAACGTCAGCAGCCGCCGCGGATTGCCGACCAGGATCGCGTCGATCTCGGCCTCGCTATAGCCGCGCTTCTGCATCATCGGCACGACGTTGCGGAAGATGTGGCCGTAGCCGTGGCCGCCGAAGCTCGCGAGGCGGGTGCGGTAGCAGATGTCGTGGCTGATCACGACGCGTTCCAGGTGACCGGCCTCGATCAGCGCACGGATCAGCTTGAGCCGCGTCGCGTCGTTGGGCATGTCGATGTCGGAGAGGCCGTAATAGCTCGATTCCTGGCCGAACAGGTCGAACTCGACCGTCACGCCGGAGTCGGCCAGCTTCAGCAGGCGCGGCTCGTCGAAGACGGTGCGGTCGATATGGCTGATGACGATTCGTTCGGTCGGAAAGCCGGCGGCCGTGGCGAAGTCGGCTATCTCCTGCGGCTGGTCGGGATCGCGGCCGGGATGGACGTTGATCGCGGCGCCGGTCTCGCTTGCGGCGATGAAGGCGCCCTGCATCACGCGCTTCTCGGTGTCGGTCCATGGCGCCTGGCAGCCGATCTCGCCGATCATGCCGGCGCAGACGTCGGTGCCCCAGGCGCCGTCGTGGATCTGGCCAATCATCTCGGCGGCGAAATCCTCGACCGTGCGGTCGTGATTCCTGGGATCTTGGTAGTCGTTCACGTAGTAACCGCAGCCCATCACCAGATGGACGCCAGTACCGGCCGCGATGCGGCGCAGGCCGTCGGGATCGGGCGAGAGGCCGCCGCAGGACAGTTCGACGATGGCGTCGCCGCCCTCGTGCTTCATCATCGCCACCTCGCGGGTGGCGATGTCCTCGAGGTCCAGCATGTACTTGCGGCCGGCGCGCTTGATGCCGTGGCCGTAGTTGATCTGCCAGACATTCTCCAGGGTGATCTCGGGGCCGAGATCGTTGTCGGAGCGCGTGCCGGGCGGGCGGATGTCGCACAGCACGTGTTCGTGCATCAGCGTACGCCCCAGTCGCTCGGGCTCGATCGGCCCGAGGACGGTCTGGATTTTTCCCTTCAGCTCCGGACGACTCATTGCGGCTCCAGCTTGGCGGCCTCGACCACCCTCTTCCACTTCGCGTACTCGGCGGTCATGTGCCTGGAGAGGTCCTCAGAGGAGCCGCCCAGCTCGGCGGCGCCGGCGTCGCGGATCTTCTTGATGACGTCGGGCTGCTTGGACGCCTTCACCAGTTCGTCGGAGAGCTTCTTCACGATCTCCGGCGGCGTGCCGGCCGGCGCCGCCACGTACCACCAGGGCGCAGCATCAAAGCCCGGGAAGCCCTGCTCGGCGATGGTTGGCGTGTCCGGCAGCGCGAACCAGCGCTTGCCCGAGCTGACGCCCAGCGCCCGCAGCGTGCCGGACTGAATGTGCGGCAGGTAGGGCGGCAGGTTGTCCATCGTGCTGGGAATGTGCCCGGCCAGCAGGTCCTTCAGCACCAGCGAGCTGCCGCGATAGACGACATGCTCGACCTTGAAGCCCGCGAGCGACTGGAAATACTCCATCGCCAGATGGCCGGTACCGCCGATCGCCGGCGAGCCGAAGCTCACCTTGTTGGGGCCCTGCTTCTTGCAATACTCGACATACTCCTTGGCCGTCTTCACCGGTACGTCGGGATGCACTGCCAGCACGTTGGCGACCTCGCCGAACAGCGCGACCGGCGCGAAGCTCTTCAC
>JBILYJ010000599.1:0-3177 GCA_044377795.1 Reyranella sp.
CACCACCTTGCCGCCGGCCAGCATCGAGGGCGGCTCGGCCCGCGGCTTGTACTTGGTGTTCTTGACGTAGACGACCTTCTCGCCGGGCTTCCACTCGTCCTTCTTGAAGATGAACGGGCCGGAGCCGGTGTAGTCGTCGATCTGCTTGAACGGGTCGGTCTCGGCGACCTTCTTGGGCATCATGAAAGGCACGGTGGAGGACGGCTTGCCCAGCGCGTCGAGAACGAGGCCGAACGGCTCCTTGAGCACGATCTGGAAGGTCTTGGCATCGATGGCCTTCATCGTGCCGACCGAGGCCATCATCTGCTGACCCAGCGAGTCGCGTGCGCCCCAGCGCTTGATGGAGGCGACGCAGTCCTCGGCGGTGACGGGCTGGCCGTCATGCCATTCGAGGCCGTCGCGCAACGTGAAGGTCCAGGTCAGCTTGTCGGCCGAGGCCTCGTACTTGTCGACCATCTGCGGCTGGATGCGAGAATCGGCATCCTGGGCGAACAGGGTGTCGTAGATCATGTAGCCGTGGTTTCGGGTGATGAAGGCGGTCGTCCAGATCGGGTCCAGGACCTTCAGATCGGAATGGGCGACCATCTTCAGGGTCTGCGCCGACGCCGGGGCAGCAACCGCCGCCGCTGCCGTCGATAAGGCAAGACAGGCTGCGGCCTGTCGCAATCTCCGCATAATGTGCATGATTTACCTGTTCCCTTTTCCAACACCCAACTTCACACAAGCTGCCACGAGCCGGACGAGGAATAAAGCAATGTCGATGCCGACCATCTTCGTGTCCCACGGAGCGCCGACGCTGATCCTTGGCGACGCGCCGGCGCGGACCTTTCTGGCCGGCCTGGGGCAGCAAATTCCGCGCCCGACCGCCATCATCGCAGTGTCGGCGCACTGGGACACCGACGTGCCGGCCGTGTCGATCGTCCGCAAGCCCGATACGATCCACGATTTCTACGGCTTCCCCGACGCGCTCTACAAGCTGCGCTATGGCGCGCCCGGCGCGCCGGCGCTTGCCGAGAAGGTGGCCAAGCTCACGGGCGCCGCGCACGATCATCACCGTGGGCTCGATCATGGCGCCTGGGTGCCGGCGATGCTGGCCTGGCCCGAGGCCGACATCCCGATCTTCCAGCTTTCGGTGCAGCCGGCCCTCGGCCCGGCGCATCACATCGCGCTCGGACGAAAGCTCGCCACGCTGCGCGACGAGGGCGTGCTGGTGATGGGCAGCGGCAGCGCCATCCACAACCTGCGCGCGCTGATCCGCAGCGGAGACGCCTCGGAGCCCGAGCCCTGGGCACAGGCCTTCGACGACTGGCTGGCGGATACGCTCGGGAAGGGCGACGAGGCTGCGCTCGCCGACTACCGCGCGCGCGCGCCCTATGCCCGGGAATCCCACCCGACCGACGAGCATCTGCTGCCGCTGCATATCGCGTATGGTGCTGCCGGCGAGGGTGCCCGGGGGACGGCCCTGCATCGCAGCTTCACCCTGGGCAACCTCTCGATGGCCGCTTACGCGTTCGGATAGGGTGCGTTCAGGCGCCCCGGCGGCACGTTCCGGCGGCTCCAGCCTCAGATCATGAGGTCGTAGACGTGTGCCGCATGAGCGGTGTCCAGGGCCGCGGTCCATTCCGCGACGGCGCTGGCATCCTTGGCGGCGATATTGGCCAGGGAGAGTTCCGCGAGTGCGACGTCGGTCAGCCTGTACGTCTGGTTGTTGCCCTCGATCGTGATGACGGTCGAGCCGTTCACCTCGGCGATCGAGAAGCTGTCCTTGGCCATCCAGCTGAAGTCGAGCGTGTCGAGGGCGGTGTCGAAATCGATCGCCGTGTTGGTGCCCCAGGCCCAGGTGATCGCGAAGGTATCGGCGCTTCCGTTGCCCACATGGCCCTGGTCAGCCTGGCGATCGTCATTGACGATGGTGCCGACGGCGGTCGCGTCGGCGATGGAGGCGCCGCTGGCATTGGAGAGCGTGACCGCGACGGTCTCGTTCCCCTCGAGCACGGTGTCACCGCTGATATCCACATGCACCGTCTTCGAGGTTTCGCCCGCCGCGAAGGTGAGGGTGCCGTTGGTGGCCACGTAGTCCGAGCCGGCAGTCGCCGTACCGTTCGCGGTGGAATAGGCCACCGTCACGGCCCCCGAGGCGGCCTTGTCGAGCGTCACGGTGAACACGAAGTGGGCATGATCGCCATTGCCTTCCGCCACCGAGAGGTCGGCGATGGCCAGGGCCGGCAGGACCGGGGCGCCGTCGTCGTCGATGATGGTGCCGATGGCGGTGCCGTCGGCGATCTTTGCGCCGGCTGGATTGGAGAGGTTGACCGTGAAGGTCTCGTTGCCCTCGGCCAGCACGTCGCCCTTGATGTCCACATGGACCATCTTGGAGGTCTCGCCGGCGGCGAAGGTGACGGTGCCGCCGGAGGCGACATAGTCCGCACCGGCCGTGGCCGTGCCATTGGCGGTGGAATAGGCCACCGTCACAGGCGCCGTGGCGGCCTTGTCGAGCGTCACGGTGAACATGAAATGGGCATGGTCGCCATTGCCTTCCGCCACCGAAAGGTCGGCGATGGAGAGCGCGGGAAGCGCACCGCTATCGTTCCCGGTCACGCCGTCGGTCGCCCCGGACGCCCCCGACACCGTGCCTCCGCCGGCAATCGGCAGATTGAAGTCGACGATCTGGGCGTTCGATACCTGCCCCATGCCGATCTTGCCGGACACGTCGTCCTCGCGGACCTGGGTGAAGGTGAACTCGAAATTGGCCGGGGAGAGGGTGGCCCGGGTGACGCCGAGCAGGATGAGCTTCTGGCCCGTGCTGAGATCCGCGATGACGACCCCTTCGGCGCTGTCGGTCATCGAGAGGTTTTCGCGGCTGCCATAGAACTTGAAGCTCACCGCGTCGGTCGCAGGATCGAAGGCGACCCGGTCGACCTGTCCGACTTCATGGGAGCGCATGTAGACGGTGTCGGCGGCGAGCACCGGTCCGTTCTCCCAGGCGAGCGCACCGCTCAGCGCCTCGCGCAAGTGATCGTTGTCGATGAACCCGAAATTCTCCACCGAGAGGTCGGCGAGGCGGACGCCCTGCACGATCACCGTCTCGCCGCTCCACGGGCTCCTGAAGCCGAAGCCCTGGGGCGTGTCGATGACAATGAAGGAATGGATGTTGGCGTTGCCGAGGTCGATCTTGTC
>JBILYJ010000601.1:0-3176 GCA_044377795.1 Reyranella sp.
CCGAGACCGAGGGCGCTGCCCGAATCCTGCGCAACGGCTGCATCGCCGAGGTAAAGCGCGTGCTGCACCACTCGCGCAATCGAACCGGCCAGTCTGATTTCGGCGAGGTCGATGCGTCGTTCCTGCCGCTGATCCGGTCGCTGCAGCGGCCGTCCTACTTCGTGCCCGAGCGCGACGAGGAGGTGTCCGTCAGGGAGCTGATCGCCGATCCCGCCCAGCTCGATGCGGCACGCCGCTTCATGCGCCTCAAGGGCATGCAGTGCCTCGACGAGGCCGATCGGCTCGACCGCCTGTACGAGGCCGTCATGGGGCAGGGCGATGCCGAGCCCGTCGACCCTTTGCACCACGCGACCAGGCGAACCCCGAATGTGCGCCGCCCTATTCCTCCATGGGAGATCTGATGATGTCTAACGGAAATACAAATCGTCCACCCCTGGACGGAATCCGGCACATGCCGATCGGTGAGATCGCGCAGCTGCCAGCCGAACACCTGGCGCTGCTGCAGGAAGATGCATCGGCTGCCCTCGACGCCACCAAGAAAGCCAAGGACTGGATCGATGGCGCCATCGCCTTGCGCTTTGCCGACCACGTTCAGGCGCTGCGCCGCGAGGCCGGCAAGGACACCGGTACCGTCCGCTTCGAGCAGGACGGCGTCACCGTCGTGGCCGACCTGCCCAAGCGCGTCGACTGGGACCAGGCGCTGATCACCGGTGTGGTCGAACGCATCCGCGCCGCCGGCGACGACCCCAACCAGTACGTCGACATCACCATCAAGGTGCCGGAGCGCAAGTACACAGCCTGGCCCGAGAACATCCGCACCGCCTTCGCGCCGGCGCGCACCGTCAAGACCGGCAAGCCGAGCTTCGTTCTCACCCTCAAGGAGGACGCACGATGAGCCTCCGTATCGTCAGCGCCGATGAGCGGTTGGCCGAAGCCCGCGGCGTGAAGGCGTGCATTCTCGGCAAGAGCGGTGAAGGAAAGACCTCCCTGCTGTTCAGCCTGCCGACTGAGACCACGCTGTTTGCGGATCTCGAAGCCGGCGACCTCGCGGTACAGGACTGGCCCGGCTCCACGATCCGCCTGCGTACCTGGCAGGAGTGCCGCGACTTCGCCGTCTTCATTGGCGGGCCCAACCCGGCTCTGCGTGACGACCAGCCCTACTCGGCAGCCCATCACGCGGCGATCGTCGCCGAGTATGCACCCTCGCTGTCGCTCGATGCGTTCGACACGATCTTCATCGACAGCATCACCGTCGCCGGCCGGCTCTGCTTCCAGTGGTGCCGCGGACAACCCGAGGCCTTCGCGGACCGGACCGGCAAGGCCGACATCCGCGGCGCCTACGGGCTGCACGGCCGCGAGATGCTGGCCTGGTTGACACACCTGCAGCACACGCGGGCGCGCAACGTGATCTTCGTCGGCATCCTCGACGAGAAGCTCGACGACTTTAACCGCCGCGTGTTCAGCCCGCAGATCGAGGGCAGCAAGACCGGGCTCGAACTGCCCGGCATCGTCGATGAGGTCCTGACACTCGCCCAGATCAAGGGTCAGGACGGTAGTCCGTTCCGCGCCTTCGTCTGCCAGACGCTCAACCCCTGGGGCTTTCCCGCCAAGGACCGCAGCGGTCGGCTCGACATGCTGGAAGAGCCCCATCTCGGCCGCCTGTTCGAGAAGATTCGCGGCCCCCTGCGTCCCGCTTCCGAGCGCCTGTCCTTCGCCTTGCCGGCCGCCGCGCCGGCCGAGGCCCCGCCGTCCACCACCGCCAACACAAGGAGCTGATCCCATGGCACCGTCCTGGAACGACTACAACGACGCCCAGCAGAACGCTGCGCTGATCCCGAAAGGCACGCTGGCCAAGGTGCGCGTGGGCATCCGGCCCGGCGGCTTCGACGATCCCAGCCAGGGCTGGACCGGCGGCTACGCGACCCGAGGGGCGAGCGGCGCAGTCTATATCAACGGTGAGTTCACCATCCTCGAAGGCCCGTACGCCCGGCGCAAGATCTTCACCTTGATCGGCCTGTACAGCCCCAAGGGGCCGGATTGGGCGAACATGGGCCGCAGCTTCGTGCGAGGCATGCTGAACTCCGCGCGCGGGATCTCCGACAAGGACAGCTCGCCCCAGGCACAGGCGGCGCGCCGCATCGCAGGCTTCGCCGACCTCGACGGGATCGAGTTCGTGGCCCGCATCGATGTCGGCACCGACGCCAATGGCGAGGCCAAGAACGAGATCCGCTCGGCGGTGACGCCGGATCATAAGGGATATGCCGCGGTCGTCGGTGCCCAGCCCGCCGCCGCGTCGGCCTACGCCGCGCCGTCCGTGCCTCCCGCCGTGTCGGCACCGCCGGCGAACCCGTCCGGCGCGGTGCGCCCGACCTGGGCTCGGTGAGGCACGGCATGTTGCTCCGTCCCCGCCAGAAGACCTTCGTCGAGCGCAGTCTTCGTGCGCTCGGCGAGCACGGCAATACTCTGGGAATCGCGCCGACAGGTGCTGGAAAGACCGTCGCGCTTTCTGCCGTTGCAGGTCAGCTCGTCGATGGTACCGCGGCGAAGGCCGCCGTCCTCGCTCATCGCGACGAGCTGACGGCCCAGAACCGGGACAAGTTCGGTCGCGTCAATCCAGGTATCGGCACGTCCGTCGTCGACGCCTCGACCAAGTCGTGGGCCGGGCAGGTCACCTTCGCCATGGTGCCGACACTTACCCGGCCGGCGAACCTGCAGGCCATGCCGGCCCTCGACCTGGTGGTGATCGACGAGGCGCATCACGCCATCGCCGACAGCTATAGGCGGGTCATCGACCGGGCCCTGCAGCTGAACCCGGCGTGCCGGATCTACGGTGTCACCGCCACGCCCAACCGGGGCGACAAGCGCGGCCTGCGGGCCGTGTTCTCCAACGTCGCCGACCAGATCCGGCTGGGCGAACTCATCCAGGCCGGCAACCTGGTGCCGCCGCGCACCTTCGTGATCGACGTCGGCGTGCGCGAGGAGCTGTCGCGGGTAAAGAAGGTCGGCGACGACTTCGACATGGCGGAGGTCGGCCGCATCATGAACCAGCGGCCAGTCACCGAGGCCGTCGTCGCCCATTGGCGCGAGAAGGCCCAGGATCGGCAGACCGTCGTGTTCTGCTCCACCGTGGCGCACGCCGAAGCCGTCGCGGATGCCTTCAACGCCTCAGGCATCGA
>JBILYJ010000600.1:0-3176 GCA_044377795.1 Reyranella sp.
GAAGTCGCCGTACTTCCGCCTGCTGGCGCGCGATCCCGACGTGCTGGAAGCCCGCACGCGGACCGACAAGGACATCTTCTACAATCCCGAGGCGGGGCTGCCGCGCGCCGAGCGCGAGCTGGCGGCGGCGGCGACGTCCCGCCTGAACGGCTGCATCTACTGCGCCTCCGTCCATGCCCGCTTCGCCGCGACTTATTCGAAGAGGGTCGACGACGTGCAGCGCCTGCTCGACGAAGGCGTGGAGGCCAAACTCGACGAGCGCTGGGAGGCGATCGTCGCCGCGTCGGTGGCGCTGACCGCCCTGCCGATGACGTTCGGCACGGACCATGTCGAGCGGCTGCGCAAAGTCGGCCTCGACGATGCCGCCATCGCCGACCTGATCGGCGCGGCCGCGTTCTTCAACTGGGCCAACCGCCTGATGCTCTCGCTGGGCGTGCCTGCGACGCAACCGAAGTAGCTTCTCGCGCCTGCCCGAAAGAAAACGCCCGGCAGATCGCTCCGCCGGGCGTTTCGATGTCGGGCCGCCCTCAGTAGGGCAGGCCGTAATACCCCGGGTTGCCCCAAACGCCCCAATCCATGTCGTTGTCGACGGCATTGTCCATGCCGGTCGGGCTGTAGGGATCGTCCTGGAAGTTGGCGCGCATCGCGGTGGTCATCATCTGCTTCGATGCCTCCTTGATGTAGGCGTTGTAATTGTCCTGCGTGCCCATGTAGAGGCAGCCGCACATCGTCGGGTCGGCGTACACCCACACCGGCTTACCGTTGTAGGTCTTCCGCACGAGCTGGTGTGGCGGCAGCTTCTTGAACGACTCGGTCTGGCCGGGCGTCTTCAGCGAGACGACCTTGAAGCCCGAGTCCTGCAGCATGTCGCGCTTCGACTCGGTCTTGGGAGTGTAGCCGTGACAGGCCGACAACAGGCCGCCGATCGCCAGGATGGCGAGAGTGGACCTCACAGGCTTCATCACATACCCCACTGTTACCGTCAGGCCGCGGCCTTGAGGCCCGCCTTTGCATCCTCTTTGATCATGTCCGCGCCCTTCTCGGCAACCATGATCGTGGGGGCGTTGGTGTTGCCCGACGGCACGGTGGGCATGATCGAGGCGTCGATCACCCGCAGCCCGGCGATCCCGTGGACCCGCAGCCGGTCGTCGACCACGGCCATCGGATCCGAGCCCATCTTGCAGGTCCCGACCACGTGATAGGTCGTCTGGCCGTTGCCGCGGGCGAAGCTCAGCCACTCGTCATAGGACTGGACCTTGTCGCCGGGATTGTTCTCGAAGGCGATGTACTTCGACATCGACGGGTGCGAGACGATCTTGCGCGCGATCTGCATGCCGGCGACCGTGGCGTCGCGGTCGATCTGGGCCGACAGGAAGTTCGGCCGGATGGCCGGCGCGCTGCCGGGAATCGCCGACTTGATGTGGATCGAGCCGCGCGAGTCGGGCCGGCACTGGCCGATCACCACCGTCATGCCGGGCTCGCGCTCGAGATCGCGCTTCTGCGCCGTATCGTAGCTGGCATGCGCCATGTGGAACTGCATGTCCGGGGAGTCGAGGCCCGGCCGGGTGCGCACGAAGCCGTAGACGACGCCGGCGGTGAGCGCGAGCGCGCCGCGGCCGGTCGTGTAGTAGCGCACCACCTCCTTCACGAGGTTGATGCCGCGCGTGCGCTCGTTCAGCGTGATCGGCAGCTTCACGCGCCAGTTCATGCGCGGCGCGAAGTGGTCGCCGTAGTTCTCGCCGACGCCCTTCAGCTCGTGCTTCACCTCGATGCCGTGGCTGCGCAGCAGCTCGGGCTGACCGATGCCGGAATGCTCCAGCACGCCAGGCGACTGCACGGCGCCGCACGAGACGACGACCTCGCGCCCGCAACGCGCCTCCTTCGCCTGGCCGTGCACGCTGTAGGAGACACCGACGCAGCGCTTGCCCTCGAGGATCAGCTTGTTCACCAGCGCGTCGGTCTCGATGGTCAGGTTGGGACGCGAGCGCACGGGATCGAGGAAGGCGCGCGCCGTCGACTGGCGCTTGCCGTTCTTCATCGTCACCTGGAAGTAGCCGAAGCCCTCCTGGTTGCCGTTGTTGTAGTCGGCGTTCTTCGGATAGCCGCTGGCCTCGGCCGCATCGATGAAGGCGTCGCACAGCTCGTGCGTGTCGCACATCTGCGCGACGTTCAGCGGGCCGCCCCGGCCACGGCTGTCGTCGCCGCCCGGCTCGTAGTTCTCGGACTTCCTGAAGTAGGGCAGGACCTGCGAATAGGACCAGCCGCGGTTGCCGAACTGCCCCCACGTGTCGTAGTCGAGCGGCTGGCCGCGCACGTAGAGCATGCCGTTGATCGAGCTCGAGCCGCCGAGCGTGCGGCCGCGCGGACAGGGAATGCTACGCCCGGCCACGCCCTCTTCCGGCTCCATCTGGAAGTTCCAGTTGAACTTCTCGTGGTTCAGAAGCTTCGTGAAGCCCGCCGGGATGTCGATCCACATCGATTTGTCGGGCGGCCCGGCTTCCAGCAGCAGGACCTTGACGTTGGCATCCTCGGTCAGGCGATTGGCCAGCACGCAGCCGGCGGACCCGCCGCCCACGATGATGTAATCCCAATTGGCCATGGCGTTTCTCTCTCCCTTTTCGGGAGACAGTCTAGCGCGTCTGTAACGCGGCGCGACCCCAGTTCATGCTCCTCTCCCTCCACTCGGTGGAGGAGAGGAGCTTTTCATCTAGCGCAGATGACAGGAAACCTGATGCCCCGGTGCGATTTCGCGCAGCGAAGGAACGTCGACCTTGCAGCGCTCCACCGCATAGGGGCAACGCGTGTGGAAATGGCAGCCCGACGGCGGCTTCACGGGGCTGGGCACGTCGCCCTGGAGGACGATCTTCTTCCGCTTGATGGCCGGATCCGGCACCGGGACGGCGGCCAGCAGCGCTTCGGTATAGGGGTGCTGGGCGTTGGTGAAGATCGACCGCGTGTCGGCATATTCGACGATGCGGCCGAGATACATCACGGCGATCTGGTGGCTGATATGCTCGACCACCGCGAGATTGTGCGAGATGAACAGGTAGGAGAGCCGACGCTCCGCCTGCAGTTCCATCAGGAGGTTGATGACCTGCGCCTGGATGGAAACGTCGAGCGCCGAGACCGGCTCGTCGCCCACGATCAGCTTCGGTCCCAGCGCCAGGGCGCGGGCG
>JBILYJ010000123.1:0-12274 GCA_044377795.1 Reyranella sp.
CTGTCCGGTCCATAGACATGCCTGAACACGGGGCAGGATGTCATGCGGGCTGGAATTCATCACGCGACGAAACACGCCGCGTCGATGGTCCCGATCTTGCAAGGCGTCGCTCCGGCGGACCTCGTCTGACCGACAACAGCGACCTCGCCCGAAGTACTGGCCCATGCCCCTGACCGACATCACTCTCGACGACATCGAATCGCTGGCCGTCGGCGCCTGGGTTCTCGGCACCGGGGGTGGCGGGAGCCCCTATCTCGGCCTGCTCAACATGCGCGCGCTCTACAAAGAGGGCTATCGCGTCCAGCTGATGCCGGCCTCCGAGCTGGCCGACGACGACTGGGTCGCCGCCGTTTCCAACATGGGCGCGCCCCTCGTCGGACAGGAACGCCTCACCGACAGCCGCACCATCGCCCGCGCCGTCGATCTGATGGAGCGCCACACGCGCTATCGCTTTCGCGGGATCATGTCGCTCGAGATCGGCGGCGGCAATTCGATCCAGCCGCTGATGGCGGCGGCGCACCTGAAGCGCCCGGTGATCGACTCCGACATGATGGGCCGTGCCTATCCCGAGGCTCAGATGACGTCGGTCGCGGTCGGCGATCTCGAGCCCTGTCCACTGACCACCGTCGACGTGCGCGGGCTCGAATCGGTCGTGGAGAAGGTGCCGACCTGGAAGTGGATGGAGCGGGTGAGCCGCAAGATCTGCGTCGAGTACGGCTCGATCGCGTCGACCTGCAAGGCGCCGCGCACCGGCGCCGAGGTGAAGAAGTGGGGCATCCACGGCACCACGACCAAGGCCATCGCCATCGGTCATGCCGTTCGCGAAGCCCAGCGCAGGCACGAAGACCCGGTCACGGCCATTCTGTCGGTCGAGCCGGGCAAGGTCCTCTACAAGGGCAAGGTCGTCGATGTGGAACGGCGCGCGACCGAGGGCTTCCTGCGCGGCCGCACCCGCTTCGATGGCATGGACGAATGGCGCGGCGCCGCCATGGAAATCAGCTTCCAGAACGAATGGATCGTGGCCTGGCTCGACGGCAAGCCCATCGCCATGTCGCCCGACCTGATTTGCGTGCTGGATTCCGTGTCGGGCGAGGCGGTCGGCACCGAGACCATCCGCTATGGCCAGCGCGTGACGGTGATTGCGTTGCCGCCCCCTCCGGTCTTCCTCAGCCCCAAGGGCCTGCAGCATGTGGGACCCAGGGCCTTCGGCTACGACATCGAGTTCAAGAGCGTCTTCGCTTGAGCCGGCGCGAAATCACCGAGGACGACATCGAATCGCTCGCCGTCGGCGCCTGGATCCTGGGTACCGGCGGCGGCGGCAATCCCTACCTGTCGCTGCTCAACATGTGGGCGCTCTATCGCGAGGGGCATCGCGTCGAGCTCATGCCGGCATCGGATCTGGGCGACGACGACTGGGTCGGTGTCATCGCCAACATGGGCGCGCCGCTCGTCGGTATCGAGCGGCTGACCGATCATGAAACCATCGCCCGTGCCGCCCGTCTCATGGAGCGTCACACGAACCGCCGGTTCGACGCCGTGATGGGGATGGAGATCGGTGGCGGCAATGGCGTGCGGCCGCTCATGGTCGCGGCCCATCTCGGCGTTCCGGTGATCGATTCGGATACGATGGGCCGGGCCTATCCCGAGGCGCAGATGACCTCGGTGGCGGTGGGCGGGCTGCGGCCCTGTCCGCTGACGGTGGTCGACGTGCGCGGCCTCGAGTCCATTGTCGATACCGTGCCGTCCTGGAAGTGGGCGGAGCGTATCGCGCGCAAGATCTGCGTCGAATACGGCTCCACGGCACCGACCTGTCAGCCGCCACGGACCGGCGCCGAAGTCAAGGAGTGGGGCATCCATGGCACCACCACCAAGGCGATCGCGATCGGCCACGCCGTGCGAGAGGCACAGCGAACTCACGACGATCCGGTGGCGGCCATCCTCTCCGTCGAGCCGGGCCGGCTGCTCTACAAGGGCAAGGTCGTCGACGTTGAGCGCAGGGCGACGGAAGGCTTCCTGCGCGGTGTTGCTCGTTTCGAAGGCATGGACGACTGGCGCGGGTCGACCCTCCGCATCAATTTTCAGAACGAGTGGATCGTGGCATCGTGCGATGGCGAGCCGCTCGCCATGACACCCGACCTGATCTGTGTCCTCGACTCGGTATCGGGCGAGGCGGTCGGCACGGAAACGATTCGCTACGGGCAGCGCGTGACGGTGATCGCGTTGCCCGGGCCCGACATCTTCCTCATTCCCGAAGGGCTGGCACATGTCGGACCGCGGGCTTTCGGCTATGATCTCGACTTCAGGAGCGTGTTCGCGTCATGAGACGAATCGGTATCGATGTCGGCGGCACCAACACCGACGCTGTCCTCATCGAGGAGGGCAGGGTCTCCGGTGCGGTCAAGGCGCCGACCAGCCAGGATGTGACGACGGGTATCCTCGACTCGCTGAAGAAGCTCGGCGGGACCGGCGTGCTGAAGGGCGACGACGGGAAGCCCAGGAAGATCGACGGTGTGATGATCGGCACCACGCATTTCATCAATGCCGTGGTCCAGCGCCGGCATCTCACCAAGGTGGCGGCGCTGCGGCTCGGCTTGCCGTCGGGCGCGTCGCTGCCGCCGTTCTGCGACTGGCCCGAGGATCTTGGCGAGCTGGTGCGGGGCGGCGTCTGGATGGTCGAGGGCGGCCATGAATATGACGGCCGCCCGTTCATGCCGCTCGACGAGGCCGCCGTCCTGAAGGCGGCTCACGAGATGAAGGCCGCGGGCTTGCGTGCGGTCGGCATCTCCTCGGTTTTCTCGCCGCTCGATCCAAGCCACGAGAAGCGCGCGGCCGAGCTGGTGGCCTCGGTGATTGCGGATGCCGCGATCACCTGCTCGTCCGATCTCGGCCGCATCGGCCTGCTGGAGCGCGAGAATGCCGGGCTGCTGAATGCGGCCCTGGCCGACCTGTCGCGCGACACCATCGCCGCCTTCGAGAAGGCGATCCGCGATTCCGGCATCGCCGCGCCGCTGTTCATCACCCAGAACGACGGCACCGTGGCCGAAGCCAGCCAGGCACGGCGCCTGCCGGTCTACAGCTTCGCCTCGGGCGCCACCAACTCCATGCGCGGTGCGGCCTATCTCTCGGGCCTGAGCGACGCAATGGTGATCGACGTCGGCGGCACAACGACCGACGTAGGCCAGCTCAAGCTCGGCTTCCCGCGCGAGGCCAATTCCGTGGTCAAGGTGGGCGGCGTGCGCACGCTCTTCCGCATGCCCGACCTGTTGTCGATCGGCCTGGGGGGCGGCAGCCATGTGGTGCTCGATCCGCTCTCGATCGGCCCGGTCTCGGTGGGCTATCGCCTGCTGACCGACGCCATCGCCTTCGGCGGCGCGCAGCTGACGACCACCGACGTGGCGGTCGCGGCCGGCGTGCTCGATCTCGGCGACAGGACCAAGGTCGCCCATCTCGACGCCGCGACCTGCGCCCGGGTCTTTTCCGAGGCGGCACGCCTTGCCGAGGAGGCGGTCGACCGCATGAAGACCGAGGCGGGCGATGTGCCGCTGATTGCCGTCGGCGGCGGCGCGTTCCTGATCCCTGAGAAAATGGCGGGCGTCTCGCAGGTGATCCATGTCGAGCATGGCGATTGCGCCAATGCCGTGGGCGCCGCGATCGCCCAGGTCTCGGGGGAGTGCGACCAGATCTTCAAGGACATGACCCGCGTCGAGGCGATCGAAGCGGCGCAGGAGATCGCCAACGACCGCGCCGTGGCGGCCGGCGCCGACCGGGCGACCCTGCACACGATCGAGAGCGAGGACATGCCGCTCGCCTACCTGCCCGGCAACTCGGTGCGCGTGCGCGTCCGGGTCGTGGGCGACGTCGCGGCCACCGCGTGATCGTGACGGCATGACGAACGCCGCCCGCCCGACACCGATCGCCTGGCTGATCGCCCCGGCCGGGCTGCTGTTCGTCCTGTTCTTCGTGCTGCCGTTCGCGGTGATGACCGCGATGTCGTTCTATTCCGGCAATCCCGTCACCAACCCGAATGCCTTCCTGACGACGCGGCACTACGAGCGCTTCATCTTCGACACGGCCGGCATCTTCCACGAGGCGCTTTGGTCGACCTTGCGCATCGGCCTGATCACGACGGTTATCTCGCTGCTGATCGGCTATCCGCTGGCGCACTGGATGGCGCGCATGCAGTCCCGTCTCGGTCATGCGCTGGTGCTGATGGCGGTGATCGCCCCGATGCTGACCGGCATCGTCGTGCGCACCTTTGCCTGGATGACGATCCTGCAGGACAAGGGAGTGATCAACACGACGCTCATGCAGTGGGGCCTGATCGAGAAGCCGCTGCCGCTGATGTACAACGAGTTCGGCACCATCGTGGCACTGGTCCATATCTATGTGCCGTTCATGGTGCTGACCCTGACCGGCGTGATCGGGCGCATCGACGAGCGGCTGGAGCAGGCGGCGCGCAGCCTGGGCGCCGGCCGCCTGCGCGCCTTCGTCGAGGTGACCCTGCCGCTCAGCCTGCCCGGCATCCTCGCGGGCTCTCTCCTGGTCTTCGCCCTGTCGATCAGCGCCTATGTCACGCCCTCCCTGATGGGCGGCACCGACGTGCTGACCCTGCCGATGCTGATCGCCCAGCAGGTCGGCACCAGCTTCAACCCGAACTTCGCAGGCGCGCTCGGCGTCATCCTGCTGCTGGTTTCGCTCGCCATCGTCGTGGCCTACAACCGCATCCTGGCGCGGCTGGCGGGCGGGCAGGGGATGGCATGAGCGCCGCGCCCAACCGCCGGCCGTTCGACGCGGGCCGCGCCGCCTATCTTGCGCTGAACGCGCTGCTGCTGGCGTTCCTACTGCTGCCCATCGCCATCGTGCTGGTGTTCGCGCTGAACCCGACGCCGTACATTTCCTTCCCGCCGGTCGGCGTCAGCCTGCGCTGGTTCGAGAAGTTCTTCGGCAGTGCGGAGTTCATGAACGCGCTGTGGCTGTCACTGTGGGTGGCCTCCGTGGTGCTGGTCCTGTCGATCGTGATCGGCGCCGCCTGCGCGCTCGCCCTGGCGCGCGGCAACCTGCCGGGGCGGGCGGTGATGACCGCCTTCTTCATGTCGCCGCTGATGGTGCCGGCGATTCTCACCGGCCTGGCGCTGTTCCAGGCCTATCTCCTGTCCGGAATCGGCCGGCCGGTCTGGGGCCTGATCGCGGCCCACACGCTGGTTGCGGTGCCCTACGTCATTCGCACGACGCTGGCCGTCCTGCACAATTTCGACCGTCGCATCGAGGAGGCCGCCGCCGTGCTGGGCGCCAGCCCGACGCGGGTCTTCTTCGAGGTCACCCTGCCGCTGATCCGGCCGGGGGTGTTCGCCGGCGGCGTCTTCGCCTTCATCGTGTCGTTCGACCAGTTCCCGGTCTCGCTGTTCCTGGTGGTGCCGAAGGGCGAGACCCTGCCGGTGGTGCTGTTCAACTACATGAAATTCGACCTCGACGGCGCCATCGCGGCCGCCTCGATGGTCTCGATCTTGCTCGCATTGTCGGTGGTTCTGGTGCTTGAGAGGCTGATCGGCCTCAAGGCCTACGTTAAGCTGTGATGGAAACGAACAGGGGGTTGCCATGATTTCACGTCGCAAAGCGTTGCGTACCGGTGCGGGCCTCGCGGCCCTGGCCACGGTGGGTGCACCGTCGATCCTTCATGCCCAGACCAAGACGCTCAAGATCACGACCTGGGGCGGCAAGTGGGGCGAGGTGATGAAGGCCACGGTGCTGCCGGCCTTCGAGAAGGAGTTCAAGTGCACGGTGTCGGCCGATCAGGCCTTCCCGTTCCTGCCCAAGTTGCAGGTCAGCTCGAAGAGCGATCCGATCTACGACGTGCTGCACACCAACTCGAACGAGCAGTGGAATGCCGTCGTCGAGGGGCTGGTGATGAACAAGATCACTGCCAAGGAAGTGCCCAACATCGCCGACGTCTATCCCTATGCGGTGAGCGACAAGATCGTGGGCGTCACGATCTTCACCAGCGCCATCGGGCTGGGATTCCGCACGGACAAGGGCTTGACCAAGCCGACCTCGTGGAAGGACCTCGCCGATCCCAAGCTTGCGGGCGCGCGCGGCGGCTACCTGATCCCGGTGAACAGCCTGGGACAGGCGCACCTGATGATGCTGGGCAAGGTCTACGGCAAGGGCCTCACCGACCTCGACGCCGCCTACAAGGCGCTCGAGGCGCTGAAGCCGATCAAGCTTGTCGATTTCACGGGTCAGATGGAAAAGATGCTGCTGTCGGCCGAGGTGTCGATGGGTGTGATCCACGATTCGGGCGTCTATCGCTACGAAGGTGCGAACATGCAGCCCGTCGACTTCGCCAGCCCCTCCGAGGGCGTGCTGGCGCTGGAGCAGGTGCTGAACGTCACGCCGGGCTCGAAGGTCAAGGAACTGGCCTTCGCCTATATCGACTACATGCTGCGCCCCGACGTGCAGAAGATGCTGGCCGAGGCAGTGTGGTATTCGCCGGCCAACAAGAAGGTGAAGCTCGAGGCCAAGTACGACGCCAAGCTCCTCACCACGCCGGAGAAGGTCGCGACGCTGATCCAGCCCGACTGGAAATGGTACAATGCGCGTCGCGAAGACATCGACGCCCGCGTCACCAAGATCCTGAAGGGCTGACGGACCAGCGTGCGTACGTGACCTCCGCCGCCATCAAGCTCGACCAGGTGACCAAGACGTTCGACGGCCGCGTCATGGCCGTCGACGCGGTCACGCTCGACATCGCCGCCGGCGAGTTCTTCTCGCTGTTGGGCCCGTCGGGCTGCGGCAAGACGACGAGCCTGCGCATGATCGCGGGGTTCGAGCATCCCGACTCGGGCCGCGTCCATGTCGGCGGCAAGGACATCACCGACCTGCCGGTCCACCGGCGCGATATGGGCATGGTCTTCCAGTCGTACGCGCTGTTCCCGCACCGGACAGTCGCGGAGAACGTGGCCTTCGGCTTGCGCATGCGCGAGGTGCCCAGGCCCGAGATCGAGCGACGGGTCGCGGCGGCACTGGCTCAGGTGGCGCTGACGGGCTTCGAAACACGCAAGCCCGGCCAGCTCTCGGGCGGCCAGCAGCAGCGGGTGGCGCTGGCCCGCGCGCTGGTCGTCGAACCGCCGGTGCTCCTTTGCGACGAGCCGCTGGGCGCGCTCGACCGCAAGCTGCGCCAGCAGATGCAGTTCGAGCTGAAGGAGCTGCAGAAGCGCCTGGGCGTCACCCTGGTCTTCGTGACCCACGACCAGGAGGAGGCGCTCGCCATGAGCGACCGCATTGCCGTGATGAACGGCGGCAAGGTCGAGCAGGTCGGCACGCCGACCGAAATCTACGAGCGGCCGCGCACGCGGTTCGTCGCCGACTTCATCGGCGAGATCAACATCCTGGAAGGGGGTGGCCCGCTCCGCGCGCTGCGCCCCGAGAAGATCCGGCTGGTCGGGCCCGACGGCGCCCGTCTCGCCGGTACGGTCGAAACGGCCAATTACCTCGGCGGATCGACGCTGTTGCGCGTCCAGCCCACCACCGGCCCGTCGATGCTGGTGCGCGAGACACATGCCGGTGAGCGGGCTTCGCGGACGCCGGGCGATGCGGTGGGTCTCACCTGGAACGACAGCGACGCCGTCGCGCTGGAGAGCTGAACATGAGCACCTTGGGCATCGTCACCATCGGGCAGGCGCCGCGCGACGACATCGTCGAGCTGTTTGCCGCCCAGGCGCCGGCCGGCACGAAGGTGATCCTGCGCGGCGCGCTCGACGGTCTGAGCGACGCCGAGGTCGATGCGCTGCCGCCGCTCAGCGGCGCCGACACGCTCTACACGCGGCTGCGCGGTGGCCGCGACGTCAAGATTTCCAAGCAGGCCGTGATCGACCGTTCGCCCGGCACACTGGCGAAGCTGCGAGCCGACGGCTGCGACGCCATCGTCTATGCCTGCACGGGCGAGTTTCCGGCGATGGACGGCGATGCCGGCGTGCTGTTCCCGTCGCGGGTGTTGAGCGGCATTGCCGAAGGGCTGCTGCCGCGCGGACGGCTGGGCCTGCTGGTGCCCTTCGCCGAGCAAGGCGAGAAACTCGCCACCAAGTGGGCGCGTACCGGGGTTTCTGTGACGGTCGAGGCGCTCGTGCCCAGCGCCGGGCCGGAAGAGGCGGCCGCGGTCGCCGGTCGTCTGGCCGCGACCAGGCCCGACCTCGTGGCGCTCGACTGCATGAGCTACGGGCCTGCCACGAAGGCTGCGGTGAAGGCCGTGGTGAAGGTGCCGACTTTGCTCGCCATCACGGCCACCGGCCGCGTCCTCCGCGAACTGCTCGACTGAAATCCTACTCGTTGCCGACGGTGAAGGGGATCTCGCCGTCGAACTGCGGACTGCCGCCGACCAGCCAGTAGAGCGTGTAGCTGCCCGGCTGCAGGGTGGGCGCACGCGCGAACAGCACTTCCGGCGCCGAGTCGAGCCGAGGATTCAGGACCTCGATGATCCTGCCGTCCTGCTTGATGGCGAGGCGGGAATCCTCGTGGTCGACCGGGCGGTTGAAGCGGACATAGAAGCCGCTGCTGCGCGGGCCAATCACTGCATTCGCCGTAGGCGCGGAGTCGAGCACGCGCACATCCTGGGCGTTGGCCGCGCCGGTTCGCAGAAAGCCGGTTGCGGCACCAGCGAGAAGAGATTGTCGTCGCGTCATCATGATTGCGAACCTCATCGCATGCCGGCGCTTCCCTGCCCAGCGCGCATGTGCTGCATCCTAGTTGCGCTCCATCACGCGCTCCAGTCGTCGCGTCAGGAACCAGGTGAGCGCGAGGAAAGCCACGAGCATGGCGATCCCGAAGACCGAAAGCGCATCGGTCATGGTCTTTTCCGAGACGAAGCCGAAACCGTAGCCGGCCGAAACGGCGATGCCCGCCCACAGGCCGGCCGCGATGAAGTTCAGCACCAGGAAGCGCGGCCAGCTCAAGGCCGAGGCGCCGTAGGCGAAGCCCGCGACGTTGCGGATGATGCGCGGATAGCGATGGATCAGGATCATCCAGACATGGTGGCGGGCAGCCAGCCGTGCGGCCGTCTCGACCGCGCGCTGCAGACGCGGGATGCCGCGCAGCCAGCGTGTGCCGAAGCGCCGGCCGACCCAGAAGCGCAGGACGTCGCCCGCGAACGTGCCGGCCCAGCATGCCGCCAGCGCCTGCTCGTAGCCCAGCGCACCGGCCTGCGCGGCGTAGCCGGCGAAAAGCGCCAGCAGGAGGCTGTTGGCCATCGAGTAAACGGCGAGGAAACTGTAGGCGGCGTCGCCGTGCTGGCGAATGAAATCCAGGAAGGAGGCAAGGTCGCCGTCGAGCATCCGCCTTGCCTACAACGAAAAAGGCGGCCCCGCGAGGGGCCGCCCTTTCCTTGCTACCGCCGAGATGACGGGTTTAGATCGAGCGGCCGGGCCAGCGATAGCCGGGGGCCGGCAGCGGGATCTTCGCCGAGATCAGCGCATCCTCGAGGGTCGGGATACCGGCGGCATAATCGCCGGCTTCGCACTTGGCCATCGCAGCGGCTTCAGGCGTGTCGACCTGTGATGTACGGTACTGGCGCCACTTGTCGCTCAGTGCCGTACAGTACGAGCGCGGGTCGGAGAACACCGTGCTCACCGTGGCCTGGCCACCGACCGAGATCTCGACGCGGCGGTTCTGCGGCTCGCGGACATTGTCGCCGGTCTGCACGAGCAGGCCTTCTTCGCCACGGCCGTTGACCGTGATGGCGGTCGCCGGCACGCCCTCGCGGACGAGCTGTTCCTTGACCGAGTTCGCGCGGCGCAGCGACAGCGCCATGTTGTACTGCGGCGAGCCCGACGTGTCGGTGTGGCCGGTGGCGACGATGTTGGCGCTGCCACGGGTCTTGTAGGCCTGGGCTGCCTGGCGGACCGTATTGACGGCCTGAGCTGTCAGGTTGGAGCGGTCCCAATCGAAGAAGACCATGAAGGTCTGCGCCTGGACCGGCGGCGGCGGCGGGGGAGGCGGCGGCGGAGGCGGCTCCGACGCGCAGGCGCCCAACAGAAATGTCGCCGCGGCGACGACCAGGAGTTTTTTCAGCATGGAATGGTTTCCCTCGATTTTCGGACCCAAACCCACGGCGGGTCCGTCCGAGGGCTTAAACGCGGCGGCCCCAAGGAAGTTCCGGTGCCATGCACAAAGAACTTTCCGTCGTCCGGATCAGTAGTCCCACTCCGCCTTGACACCGACACGCCCGCTGGAATTCGCCCCGATGTCACCCTCGACCTTGATGTTGTCGAAGACGTCGAGCTGCACCACGCCGCGGCTGGAATTGCCCGCGGCCCCCTGGCGGGCGCCGACATAGACTCCCGGCGCCACGTAGCGCCCCGCTTCGAGGGACACCCCACTGGCCGCGGCGCCCGTGGGCTCCCCCCTGGAGGAAGACGACGATCCGATGCTCAGCTGGTCGAGCCCCAGACCCTTGCGCAGCCGGCTCATAACCCCCTCGCCCGGAGACTGGCCGGCCAGTTCGGCGAGCGCCTGCGTAACCTGAATCAGCTCCGAAGCGCCGAGCCGGGAGGCCGGCTTCCCGAAGATGAGGAGGGCCATCGCCTCGTCGGGCGGCATGGAGGGCGTCGAGGTGATTTCGAGCTTCGGCTCGCGGGCGGTTCCGGTGATCGCGAGCCCGATCGTGGCCGAATTCGCCGTCGTGGTTGCGAGGAAGTCGAGGCGCGGGTCGATCGTATTGAGGTTGTCCAGGGTCACGATGCCCTTGGAGAAGGTGAGCCGGCGGCTGCCCAGACTGAACGTGCCGCGCCGCATGGTGAAGCCGCCTGTCACGGCGGGCGCGCTAGGGCTGCCGCCGACGGTGAGCTGGCCGCTCATCTCGGCGTCGAGGCCGCGACCGCGCACGAAGATCGCCTGGGGCGCGCGCACGTCGAGCGCCAGCTTGATCGGCGTGGCGTCGGGCGGAGGCGGGGCGTTCTTCGGGGGCGTCCGGCGCTGCACCGGCTGTGTGGCCGCCGCCAGGGCGCCCGGCTTGTTGATCTCTCGCACGTCCAGGGTCGGGAAAGACGCGGTCTGGCCGCCGCCGACCGAAATCTCGGCCCGATCGATGGTTACGGGCCCGGAGATCTCGATACCCGAGGTGGTCGTCCCTGTGACCTTGAGCGTGCTGGAGACCGTCGCCACCATGTCGGGCCGGCTGACCAGCAACGCGCGCTGGGTCGCCAGCCCGAGGTCGAGCACGAGACCGCGTTCGGCATCGACCCTCATTGACCCGCTGCCGTTCACGGTGCCGGTACCCGCCCGGAAGGTGAGCCTCTCCACCTGCAGCGTGTCACCCTGGAGCACGAAGCGGCCCTGGCCGCCACTCAGTTTCAGGCCTGCTTCCGGCATGGTCAGCGCTCCGCCCTCGAAGTCGATCGCACCGGTGCCGGTGATCTGCGTGCCGTTGATCGATACCGACAGGTCGGGTCGGAGGCGGCCGCTCACGTTGCGGATGTCGTTACCGAGGAGGGGGGCGAAAGGCGCGATGTCGATCGAGCCTCCCAGGGTGATCTTGGCGGCGACAGGCGTTGCCCCGCGCGGCACGGTTCCGTTGCCTTTCACTGTCAAGTTCGTGGTGCCGCCAGCGGCCAGCCGCGCGTCGAGGCTCGCCTGCTGGTCGATGAGGGAGGCGGTTCCCTGCAGCGACAGCGCCGGGATCAGTGCCGCGTCGGGCCGGCGCACGCGGACACCGGCGGCGCCGTAGCTCGCCTCCAGCCGGGGCGCTCCCATCGCGCCGGTCGCCCGAACTTTCGCCTGGAGCGTACCTTCCAGGCCGGTACCTGGCGCGAACGTGTCGATCAGGGCGAGCGGCAGGCCCGCGATTTCGGTCTGCAGGTCGCTCGCCACGGGGTCGAGCGTGCCGCGCACAGTCACCCGGCCGGCGCCGACGCGCAGGTTCGTCGGATCGATCACGATGCGCGCACCGGCCACGGTAATCTTCGTCGGCGCGTTCAAGGCGAGGGGAATGTCACGGTAGCGGCCGGTGAACCTGGACAGCGCGACGCGGATTTCGTCGGCCAGGAACTCGATCCTGGCCGCGAGATCGGCGGACAGCTCCGGCCCCGAACCCTGCAGGGCGAGGTCGATGCCGGCCGGGCGATCGCCCTTGGCCGTCGCCTTCAGGGTGGACAGCCCGCCGGCACCGCGCAGGCGTGTCGCGTCGAGCGTCAGGTTCGTGGCGGCACGGCCGGCGGGGTCGTCGATTTGCCCCTTGAGGTCGAGCGTGCCGGCGCCCAAGCCTTGGCCGGCAAGGTCGGTGCCCTTC
>JBILYJ010000602.1:0-3163 GCA_044377795.1 Reyranella sp.
CAACGACACGCGCCGTGGCGAAATCGATCTCGGGCCGGGAATGATCGAGAACGATCATGTCCAGCCCCTTGTCGGAGACCGCGCGCATGCAGCGCTCGACCGCCTGCTTCAAGTCGGTGATCTCGGGACGCACGTAGGCGTCGAGACGGACGTCGCCATCGGGCACGCAGTAAGGCTCCGTCGTCAGGCTCTTGTTCTCGATCCAGTCGAGCATCGTGTCGTCGCTGGAGGCCGCCTTTCTGCCGTCCCGCGACTTGGCGGCTTCGGTTTCGAGGACCAGCATCTGGTTCATCTCGGCAAGTGCCCGGTTGACTGCGATCCCGGCGTCGAGATGGGCGCCGAGGCCGAGCACGATCGACTTGCCGTCGTCCTCCTTCCACGAGAGCGCGATGGCCACCGGAATACCGATGTCGGTGGTCAGGTCGAGCACATGCACGCCGCGGCCGCGGCCGCGGTAGTGCGCCCGCACGCGCCGCACGAACGGATCGTCGCAGGCGTCGAGGTCGAAGGCCGGACGGCGAACGCGGTTGTACCACCACAGCGCGCAGGCATCACGTTCGACCAGTTCCAGGAAGCCCTGAAGGATGGCCTCCTCGAGCGTGCTGCCCGAGGCGCAGCCGTTCGAGTCCGCCGCGCAGAAGGCATTGTCGTCGCCTTCCGAGGCGACCTTCGGGTCGGCGTAGCCGAAGTAGCAGTAGCGTGTCGGCAGCCAGCGCAGCGCTCCGTGAGTGAGCGACCAGGCGGGTGTCCATTCGATCGCACGCCCTTCGTCGAAGCGCTCGCCGATCCAGTTGAACCCGTCGTGCGTCTTGTTCCAGGCCCCGCGGCTGTCGTACTGGCGCTCGCTGTAGTTAAGGTAGCTGTAGGGATGAGGCGCCGCGGCATCGAGCTGGGCCGAGGTCGCCCGCCGGCGCGGCTCGCGCCCTGTATAGCCGCAGAGATAGCGTTCCATCGCCTCGGCCAGGCAACTCGCCTTGGCCTGGATTTCGCCCTGGCCCTTGCCGGCCGCCGCTCCCGGGCGGCCGATCAGGCGGTTCTGACGAGGAGTCGTCGCGATGGGATTGGCCTGCTTGGCCTGGAAAACCGGCAAGCCGTCCTGGAGCGACGCGTCCTCGAGATCGGCGATGAGGCCGGTGATCGGGCTCACGTAGCGTTCCAGGCGCTTGACCACATCGGCAGCCGGCGAAACCCGCCAGCCGCCATCGGTCTGGGCCAGGACCGGTCGAGCCTGGAGCGACACCGGCGCCATGGCACGCTCCAGCGTCTTCACGGGATCGTCGTGCTCGCCGCACACGGGACAGTTGGGAGCCAACCGCACCATGTGGTCGCGCGAAGCCCGGGTCTTCAGATCGAGGCCGACGATCTTCCAGTCGAGCCCGGCCTCGTCGTTCCCGGCAATCGTGCGGGCGAGTTCCAGGGCCGCAAAGTTCGCGGCCAAACCGATGGTGGCGCTATTGTAGGCACGCGCCGGACGCACCGCCTTGACCGTGCTGGCGACGAGGCGGTCGCCTGGCCTGTTCTCCAGCATGCGATGGGTGAGACACGCCCAGCAGGGCGCGGCATCGGGATGGAACACGGGACCGAGCAGCGGCATCGAGCCGCCCGCCTTGAACGGCAGCCACGCCCGCCCGGCGCTGCGCATCGCGATGTTCACGTCCGCAAGCTCGCGGTCAAGGTAGTCCGCCACCGAGACCACGACCAGTTTCGCTTCCTTCTCGTCGACCAGGCGCAGGCCCGCCCCGATGGCCGCCCGGCGCAGGTCGCACGCCGCCAGCCCCGCCGCAGCATCGCCTTCCAGCGCCTTCACCGCGATCGACCGTTCGGCAAGCCGCCTCTCGGCCTCGGCCGGCGCCAGGCCCAGCTCGGTCCACAATGCCTGCCGGCCCATCGGCGCATCGGCATCGACATAGGTGATGTAGTCCTTCTCGATCATGTTGTGCAGCGCCAGACGCAGGCGATCGGCCGGCACCCGCCCCGCGAAAGCGCCGAGGATCTGGTCGCCTGTCCGGGTGCCGTCGAGATAGGGGATCATCGCCGCATAGAGCTTGCCGGCCAGCCGGAAACTGCGCTGCTCGGACAGCAGCAGCACCTGGCGATCTTCGATGACATGGGCGGAAAAATGGGGGCTGAGGCCAATCGGCCGGTCGAGTTCAACGTCGGTCAGGGCAGGGCACTCCACTCAACTCCGAGCCAGCCTCGAAGGAACGAATGCCTTATAGAGAGGTACGGACAAATATTGCCAGCGCTTAGAGTATTTAAACCTGATTAAGGGTCATCGACTTGATCTTCAAACTCACGGACTCCATCAATGGCGCTATTGCACAAATGAACCACCTGTCCAGGACACAAGTGCATTGCACCTTAGCGGCCTTCGGTAAAACTTGGGCCGACAACCGAAAGCCCAGACAAATATACCCAATACGGTTATTGTTTATGCTGAAAAACGCCGAATCCCAGTCAGTTCAACAATGTGAGTTTACGGAAAGAAACCAAACTGGAACCGTTCTCTCTCGACACCCCAATATACTGATATAAAATAATTGTGCTGATAGCTTAAAACTTTAGTAAGCAATGGTTTATTAGGAGCTTCGCCCACCTGCCCACTCAAAAGAAGCTCCCGGGCAGCGACGCCAGTAATCCCCGAGTTACCAGCCATCGCAATCTGCATCAGAACTTTTGATCGCGTTGAGCATGCTCTTAGGGATTATCCCTACTCGTTCGTCTGGTTGGGGCCCATGCAAGAGACTAATTCTTCGACCGGAGTTGTTGCTGAAGCTCCCGGCAAAACTATTCCGATAAATTCAAAGGAGCGTCCGATGCCCGCCGATCAGCCCATGCCCACAGATGAGACGCCGACAGGCAAGAGCGACGACGCCAACGATCAGGCTGGCGGAGCGGCCGAAGGCTCGATCGGGCCGGAAGGGGCGGAGCAGGAGCAGGAGCAGGAGCAGGAGCAGGACCGGGAACACCTGGCGCGCGGACTCGTCAAGTACTACGCCGCGTGGTCGATCGGCGCCGGTATCGTGCCGGTGCCGATCGTCGACATGCTGCTGGTCATGGGCGTACAGGTCCAGATGCTGCGCAAGATGTCGGACCTCTACGGCGTGCCGTTCTCCGAGCATGTCGCACGCAACCTCGTAGGCGCGCTGGTGGGCGGCGCGGG
>JBILYJ010000124.1:0-12239 GCA_044377795.1 Reyranella sp.
ACGGCGCGATCGGAGGTCTCCGAACCGTCGACCGCGACGAGGATGGCATTGATCTTGTGCATAGTCGCTACTCCTTGCCTTTGTCGGTCGCGAGGTCCACCGGATCGTGTGCCTTGTGCTTTTGCTTCGCCCGGCGCTGCAGGAAGAAGCCGACCGCGACGACCAGCACGGCACAACCGACCTCGAGGATCGTCTTGGCGTGGGGCGTGAGGGCGTTGAGCTTGGCGGCATAGCCCGGGTCGGTGGCCAGCACCTCACCCGCGATCCAGCCCAGCAGCGCGCCGCCGGCGACGACGATGACCGGGAAGCGGTTGAGCAGCGCCATGATCAGCGTGGCGCCGAACACGATCAGGGGGATGGAGATGATGAGGCCCAGCACCATCAGCGTCGTGTCGCCCTTGGCGGCGGCGGCGATGGCGATGGCATTGTCGAGGCTCATCACGGCATCGGCGATGATGATGGTGCGGATGGCCGAGCTCAGGGAGCTGGCCGCCTTGACGCCGTCCTCGCCCTCTTCCTCTCCCTGCACCAGCTTGACGCCGATCCACAGCAGCAGCAGGCCGCCCACGAGTTTCAGGAAGGGGACCGAGAGCAGGTAATCGACGATCAGGACGAAGAGAATTCGCAGCAGGATGGCGCCGCCGCTGCCGATGATGATGGCCGGCCGCTGGTGCTTTTTCTCCAGATTCCGGCACGCCAGCGCGATGACCAGCGCATTGTCACCCGACAGGATGATGTTCACCAGAATGATCTGGGTCAGACCGCTCCAGAAAGCGGGCGTCAGCTCAAATCCCATTTTGCAGCGGTCCCCTGCCGAATTTCCCTGTGGCCTATGCTTCTAAGCTTCGGCCGAAGGTGTTAGTGCAGCCCTCCCGAAGGGGCAAGCCAAACCGGACAGGAACCAGGGACGAAATCGCATGGCGAGCAGTGCTGTCTACAACAGGATGTTCCCCGTTTCATGGACGGAACTGCATCGAGACGCCCGGGCGCTCGCCTGGCGGCTGGCCGACCTCGGGCCGTTCAAGGGCCTGGTCGCGATCACCCGCGGCGGTCTCGTGCCGGCGGCGATCGTCGCACGCGAACTGAACCTTCGCCTGATCGACACGGTCTGCTGCTCGACCTACGACCGCATGGAACGCGGCGCCAAGGTGGAGCTGCTGAAGGGCACTTCCGCCGAGCAGGAAAAGGGCGCCGGCTGGCTGATCGTCGACGACTTGGTTGACACCGGCGTCACCGCCCGCGCCGTCCGCGCCATGCTGCCCGAGGCGCATTTCGCCACCGTCTATGCAAAGCCCGCCGGCCGCCCGGTGGTCGACAGCTACGTCACCGAGGTGAGCCAGGACACCTGGATCCTGTTCCCCTGGGACCAGGAGGCCGTAATGGCCAAGACCATCATCGAACTGAAGGGCGACGCCAAATGAAGTGCTACGTCATCCCCGCCCCCAAGGGCATCGATTCGCTCACCCTGGCCGAGCGGCCGGATCCGACGCCGGGGCCGCGTCAGGTGCTGGTGCGGGTCATGGCGAGCTCCCTGAACTACCGCGATCTGCTCACCATCGAGGCGCAGTATGCGCGGTCGGCACCCAAGCCCGACCTCATCCCGCTGTCGGATGGCGCAGGCGAGGTGGTCGCGGTCGGCCCCGGGGTCAGCCGGGTCAAGGTCGGCGACCGGGTCGCGGGCTGCTTCATGCAGCGCTGGTTCGGTGGCGCCATCAGCGAGAGCGCCATGCCCTCCGCCATGGGCGGCGCAATCGACGGCATGCTGACCGAACTCGCGGTGCTGGAGGAAGAAGGCGTCGTGAAGCTGCCGGCCCATCTCAGCTACGAGGAGGGTGCCACCCTGCCCTGCGCCGCCGTGACGGCCTGGAACGCCCTGGTCGAGATCGGCCACCTGAAGGCCGGCGACGTGGTGCAGATCCAGGGCACCGGCGGCGTCTCCATCTTCGCGCTGCAGTTCGCGCGGATGTTCGGCGCCCGCGTCATCGGCACCTCGAGTTCCGCCGCCAAGGCCGAACGGCTGATGCAGATGGGGGCCGAGGCGGTGGTCGACTACAAGGCGATGCCGGACTGGGACCAGGAAACGCTGAAGCTCACCGGCGGCCGCGGTGCCGACATCACCGTCGAGGTCGGTGGCGCCGGCACACTGCCGCGCTCCTTCATGGCGACCCGGCTGGGCGGCTCCATCGCGGTGATCGGGCTCCTGTCGGGCATGGCCACGCTCGATCCCATGCCGATCCTGCGCCGCAACCTCAAGGTCCAGGGCCTCTATGTCGGCAGCACGCAGATGTTCGAGGCGATGAACCGCGCCATCGAGGCGAATGGCCTGAAGCCCGTCATCGACAAGGTCTTCCCGTTCGCTGAAGCCCAGGCCGCCTACCGGCACCTCAAGAGCCAGAAGCATTTCGGCAAGATCGTCATTTCTCACGCCTAGGAAGCAGATCCCATGATCAAGCGTCGTCTGTTCAGCGCCGGCCTGCTCGCCGCTCCCTTCGTGAAGCCCGCCTTTGCCCAGAACGCACAATCGGCCTGGCAACCCTCGGGGCCGATCAAGATGGTCGTTGCCTATCCGGCCGGCGGCCCCACCGACGTGATCGCCCGCATCGTCGCCGCCGACATCTCCGGCCCGCTCGGCCAGCAGGTCGTGGTCGAGAACATCTCCGGCGGCGCCGGCGCCATCGGCACCCGTGCCGTCGCCAAGGCCAAGCCGGACGGACAGACGATCACGTTCGGGAACAACCAGACCCACGGCAACAACATGTTCATGCTGAAGGAGCCGGGCTACGATGCGGTGAAGGACTTCGCGCCGCTGGCCGGCGCCGGTGCCTTCGAGCATGTCTTCGTCGTGCGCAAGGACCTGCCGGTGAACAACATCCAGGAGCTGATCGCGCTGGCCAAGTCCAAGCCCGGCGAGCGGACCTCCGGCTCGCCGGGCATCGGCTCGGGCTCGCATCTCTCGACCGAACTTTTCATGGCGCGCACCGGCACCAAGATGACCCAGGTGCCCTATCGCGGCGCGCCGCCGCTGGTCCAGGACCTGGTCGGCGGCCGCATCGACATCTCCAACTCGACGCTGCCCAGCGTCCTGGCCCAGATCAAGGCGGGCACGATCCGAGCCATCGCCATTGGCAGCGCCAAGCGCAATCCGCAGCTGCCCGATGTCCCGACGCTCGAGGAGCAGGGCGTGACCGGCGCCAACGCCTCGTCGTGGGCCGCCTTCTTCGCGCCGGCGGCGACGCCGCAACCGGCGCTCGACCGGCTCTCGGGTGAGATCATGAAGAGCCTGCAGAAGCCCGAGGTCGTCGAGAAGATCGACAAGCTCGGCTTCACCGTCGAGCCGCGCGACCCCGCGCAGTTCAAGCCCTACCAGGAGCGTGAGATCGCGACCTGGGTGAAGATCGCCAAGGATGCCGGGATCGAGCCGGGAGAATAGGCAGCGCCATGAAGAACCTCTGGTCCGACGTCGACGCCCAGCAAGCCATCGCCAGCCACGCCGCCAAGGGAATCGGCGAGGACCTGGCCCTGCGGGTCTACACGACGCGTCTGCTGGGCGGCGAGCCGAAGCTCGTGCTGCACGGTGGCGGCAATACCTCGGTGAAGACCCGCATGGCCGACGTCACCGGCCAGCCGCTCGACGTGCTCTGCGTCAAGGGCAGCGGCTGGGACATGGGCACGATCGAGGCGCCCGGCCTGCCCGCCGTCCGCCTCGCGCCGCTGCGCGAGCTGGAGGGACTGCAGGCGCTCAGCGACGAGGACATGGTGAACGTGCAGCGCGCCAACCTGCTCGACAGCAAGGCGCCCAATCCTTCGGTCGAGACGCTGCTGCACGCCTTCTTGGCCCACAAGTTCATCGACCATACGCATTCCAACGCGGTGCTGGCGCTGACCGACCAGCCCGACGGCGCCGAGCTGGCGGCCGATCTCTACGGCAAGCGCGCGGCGCTGGTGCCCTATGTCATGCCGGGCTTCGCGCTGGCCAGGAAGACGGCCGAGGTCGCGAAGGCGAACCCCGACGTCGAGGGGCTGATCCTTCTGAAGCACGGCATCTTCACGATGGGCGCCACCGCGGAAGAAGCCTATGTCCGCATGATCGACCTCGTCACGATGGCCGAGCAACGCCTCGCCAAGGCCACGCGCAAGATCTTCCCGGGCGCCACCCTGCCCGCGACGGCCGCGACGGCCGCCGAGATCGCGCCAATCCTGCGCGGCCTGTTCTCGTTGCCGGCCAAGGCCGGTGGCCGCGAGGCCACGCAGCGATTCGTGTTCGAGTTCCGCAGCTCGCCCGAGATCCTGGCCTATGTGAACGGCCGGGAGATCGCGCGCTACAGCCAGCAGGGTCCGGTGACCCCCGACCATGCGATCCGGACCAAGAACGTGGCCTTCATCGCCCCTGCTCCTGAAGCCGGCAAGCTCGACGCGTTCAGGAACGAGGCCAAGGCTGCGCTGACCAAGTTCGCGGCCGACTATCACGCCTATTTCATGCGCTACAACGGCAAGCAGATCACCGCGAAGAAGGAGCTCGATCCGATCCCGCGCGTGGCGCTGGTGCCGGGCGTCGGCCTGTTCGGCATCGGCAACAGCTCGAAGGACGCGAAGATCGCGGCCGACCTCGCCGAAACGACGGTGGCGGTGATCGCCGACGCCGAGCGGCTCGGCACCTATGAGTGCATCCCCGAGCCCGACATCTTCGACATCGAATACTGGTCGCTCGAACAGGCGAAGCTCAGCGCCGCGGCCGAGAAGCCGTTGGCGCGTCGCATCGTGGTGGTGACCGGCGGCGCGTCGGGCATCGGTGCGGCGACCGCTTCCGCCTTCGCGCGCGAGGGCGCCGAGGTCGCCGTGCTGGATCGCGACGTTTCCAAGGTGAAGGGCTTTGCGGTTGCCTGCGACGTGACCGATCCGAAATCGGTACGCGCGGCGTTCGACAAGGTCGCGGCCACGTACGGCGGCGTCGACATCGTGGTGTCCAACGCGGGCGCCGCCTGGCAGGGCCGCATCGGCGACGTCGACGAGGCCGTGCTGCGTAAAAGCTTCGAACTCAATTTCTGGGCGCACCAGAGCGTGGCGCAGAACGCGGTCCGCATCATGCGCACCCAGGATCTGGGCGGTTGCCTGCTGTTCAACACCTCCAAGCAGGCCGTGAACCCGGGACCGGACTTTGGACCTTACGGTTTGCCGAAGGCCGCGACGCTGTTCCTGATGCGCCAGTACGCGCTCGACCATGGCGCCGACGGCATCCGGGCCAACGCCGTGAACGCCGATCGCATCCGCACCGGTCTCCTGACGGACGAAATGATCGCCCAGCGATCGAAGGCGCGCGGCCTCAGCGAGGCCGACTATATGGGCGGCAACCTGCTCGGCCTCGAAGTGACGGCGGACGATGTCGCACAGGCCTTCGTTTCGCTAGCCAAAGCGGCGAAGACGACGGGCGCTGTCACGACCGTGGACGGTGGTAACATCGCGGCCGCCCTGCGCTAGGGTTCCTCACCCAAGGGAGGTCCTGTTGTCGATCGAGACGCGTCCCCTCCATCCCTGCATCGGCGCTGAGATGACCGGCATCGATGCCAGACGTCCCCAAACGCCGGCCGAAGTCGCAGCGATCGAAGCCGGCATGGACAGACATGCCGTCCTTGTGCTGCCTGGTCAGGACATGACGGACGAGCAGCAGCTCGCTTTCACGCGCAACTTCGGCCCCCTGCAGGAAGGCGCCAACACGACCCTGACGGCGACCACGATGCGCCTGGGTGAGGCCTTCGCCGACGTCTCCAACCTCGACAAGGACAACAAGCGGCTCGAACGTAACGACCGCCGCCGCATGGCCGCCCTCGGCAACCGGCTGTGGCACTCCGATGCCACCTTCCGAACCGTGCCGGCGCGCTACTCGCTGCTGAGCGGCCGCATCGTGACCCGCGACGGCGGCAACACCGAGTTCGCCGACATGCGCGCCGCCTATGACGCGCTGGACGAGGCCACGAAGAAAGAGATCGAGGACCTGGTCTGCGAGCATTCGCTGATCTACTCGCGCGGCCAGCTCGGCTTCACCGACTTCACCGACGAGGAGCGCCACCGCATGAAGCCGGTGTTGCACCGGCTGGTGCGCACGCATCCGGTGACGGGCGCCAGGTCGCTGCTCCTGTCGGCGCATATCGGCGCCATCGTCGGCTGGCCGCGGCCCGAGGCCATGGCCTTCATCCGCGACCTGATGGAACACGCGACGCAGCCTGAGTTCGTCTACGTCCATCGCTGGACGAAGTACGACTTCGTGATCTGGGACAATCGCACCACCATGCACCGCGTCCGCCGCTTCGACGACCTCAACATCGTCCGCGACATGCGCCGTACCACGACGATGAGCGAAGGCCCGACGGTCGAGGGACAGCAGGCGGCCTGAAGCGCCCCAACCAAACAACCGTCGTCCTGAGTGCAGCGCCAACGGCGCGAAGTCGAAGGACCTCTCTTCGCGTCCACACACCGTGCGCCGGAAAAGAGATCCTTCGACTGCGCCGCCCTGTGGGCCGCTCCGCTCAGGATGACGGCGTTGCCTCGAACTCCGTGTCCTTCTTCGGGATCAGATCGTAGGGCAGCGCGAAGCCGGGCAGCGCCTTGATCCGCTCGCGCCACGCCGCGAGATGGGGTCGCGAGTCGATCGACAGGCCGCCTTCGTGGGCGAAGACCATGCGGCCCCAGCAGCCGATGTCGGCAATCGAGCAGGCATCTCCCACCAGCCATTCGCGGCCCGCCAGCGACTTGTCGGCGAAGTCGAGCGCGGCTTCGGCGCCGGGCCGGAAGAAGTTGACGATGTCCTGCGAGACGTCGGGACGGAAGCGTGCGAAGTGGCGGACGCGGGCCACGTTGGTGATGGCGTCGTTCTCCCACGCGAGCCACTCGCGCGCCTGCCAGCGATGCTGCTCGGTCTTCGGCTCGAAGTGTCCGGTCGCGCGCGCGAGATAGTCGAGGATCACGTTCGACATCACGAGGGTGAGGCCGCGATGGCGCAGCACCGGCACCTGGCCATAGCGGTTGATCGCGAGGTGCGCGGCTTCCTTCTGCACGCCGTTCTTCAGGTTGACCGTGCGAAACGAGAACGGCAGGCCCGAGAGCGCGAGGAAGAGCATCGGCTTGTAGCTCGAACTCGACGTGAAACTGCCGTGCAGAACGAGGCGCTCGTCGGTCATGGGAACTCCTGTGGCATTGGCCGAAGGCAATTCGTACTCTCCCCTTTCCTCGGAGGAAACGAACATGACAGCGCTCAAGCGCCGGAAGGTCGGGAAGACCAAGCTCGAAGTCACCGAGATCGGGCTCGGCGGTGCGCCGATGGGCGGCTTTCGCGCCACCATTTCCGATACGGAGGCGGTGCAGCTCACCAACGACGGATACGATTCCGGCATCCGCTACTTCGACACCTCGCCCTTCTACGGCTATGGCCGCAGCGAGCTGCGCATGGGTGCCGCCCTGCGGGAGAAGCCGCGCGACAGCTACGTGCTCTCGACCAAGATCGGCCGCATCCTGCATGTCCGGAAACCGGGTGAGGTTCTGCCCAAGGATTTCCGCGCGAACGGGCTCCCAGGCTTCGTGCCCCAGTTCGACTATACCTACGACGGCGTGATGCGCTCGCTGGAGCACTCGCATCTGCGTCTGGGCCTCGACAAGATCGACATCGCGCTGGTCCATGACGTCGACTTCTGGACGATCAAGGACCGCGCGATCCTCGACGAGCGCTTCAAGACGGTGATGGACTCCGGCTTCCGCGCGCTCGACGAGCTGCGCAAAGCGGGCGTCATTTCCGCGATCGGCGTCGGCATCAACGAGAGCGACACCAGCACACGCTTCATCAAGGCCGGCGACTTCGACTGCATGCTGCTGGCCGGACGCTACACGCTCTTGGAACAGGGTGCGCTGGAGGAGTTCCTGCCGGAGTGCACCAAGCGCGGCGTCTCGGTGATCCTGGGCGGGCCGTACAATTCCGGCATCCTCACCGGCAACGTGAAGCCCGGCGCGACGCACGACTATGTCGCGGCGCCGCAGCATCTGGTCGACAAGGCACAGAGGATCGAGGCGGTGTGCCAGCGCCATGGCGTGCCGCTCGGCGCCGCCGCGATGCAGTTCCCGCTGTTTCATCCCGCCTTCTGCTCGGTCATTCCTGGTGCGCTCAGCGTCGCGGAGGTGAAGCAGAACGTGGGCTACATGAATGTGAAGATTCCGGTCGAGCTGTGGAGCGAGCTCAAGCAAGAGAAACTGCTCGATCCCGCGGCACCGACCCCGAACTGAGGAAGCTCAAATGAAGATCGTCGACGCGCAGATCCATATCTGGTCGCAGACCGTCACGCCGCCCTCGGGCCTGCATCGCAAGGTCGAGAAGTTCACGGCCGAGCAGGCATTGAAGGAGATGGACGAGGCCGGCGTCGATGCCGCGCTGATCCATCCGCCCTACAGCTGGGATCCGACCTCCAACCAGCTCGCCCTCGATGCCGCGCGGAAACATCCCGACCGCTTCGCGGTGATGGGCCAGTTCCCGCTGCAGGACCCCGAGAGCCGCAATCGCATCAAGGGGTGGCGTGACCAGCCCGGCATGATGGGCCTGCGCTGGGCGCTGCTGCAGCCGGCCGAGCAGAAGTGGCTGAACGACGGGCTGCTCGACTGGGTGTGGCCGGCTGCCGAGAAGGAGGGCATTCCGGTCGCCACGATGGGCGGCATCTTCCCCGACAAGTTCCGCGAGATCGCCGAGAAGCATCCCAACCTCAAGATGATCGTCGACCATTGCGGCCTCAACCGTCACGGCCAGGACGAGGAGGCGTTCATCCATCTCGACAAGCTGGTGGCGCTGGCGAAGCTTCCCAACGTCGCGGTCAAGGCGACCGGTGCGCCGCACTACTCGACCAAGGGCTACCCGTTCAGGAACATCCAGGACGGGCTGCATCGCATCTTCGACGCCTTCGGTCCCAAGCGCTTCTTCTGGGGCACCGACATCACCCGCATGCAATGCACCTACCGCCAGTGCGTGACCTTCTTCACCGAGGAGCTGCCCTGGCTGAAGGGCCGCGACCTGGACGACGTGATGGGGCGCGGGCTTTGCGAGTGGATCGACTGGAAGCTGAAGTTCGACTGATGGGTCGGGGGCGACCGCCTCGAGTGACGCGCCCGGCGATCACACCAACCAGCCGTTCCCTGACGCGCTGGTGAAGTCGAGCTGGACGATCATGTCGTTGTAATCGCGGTCGCCGCCGCCCCTGGTGTCTTCCCACCCCCAGGTGTTGACGCCGTAGTTCCAGAGGTGGCCCTGCCCGTCCGGATTGGCCTGCGAGAAAGCCCAGTAGGTGTTGCCGCGGGTCAGGTTGACCAGCGTCATGGCGACGAGGTCGCCGGCATCGACATGGAGCAGCGCGTTCTGCGTGTAGTTGCCGTAGCCGGGACCGCCGAGCATCGTGCCACCCGTCGCGAGCTGGTAGGCGCTGGCGTAGGCCGCCGCGGCGTATCCCGCCTGACCCGGCGCAATGCCGTTGATGGTGCCGGACAAGTCATCGACCTTGTAGAAGGTGACGCCCAGAGTGTCCTGGCCGTTCTGGCGCGCGCGCACGACCGCCATCTGGTCGTCGGCGGCAGCAGCCGTCTCCGCCACCGCGACGGCGCGGGCCACGCGCACCACGCCATCGTTCGCCATGAAGTCGGCGAAGCCGTAGGCGCTGGTGAGGCCCGCCTGGATCGCCTGTCCGGTCTGGCCATCGATCGACACGCTCAGCGAGTCCGACTCGCCGACTGAATACTGCATCTGCGTGCCGTGCCCGTAACCATCGAACAGGCGCACGAGATCGGAATCGAAATCCGATTGGAGCGACTGCATCGCCAGACGGCTCGTCCAGGCAAAGCCGGCGGACGCGCCGCTCGTAAAGTCGAAGCTGTCGCCGCCGATCATGACGTCGACCGCGGCGCCGTTGGACGACATGGTCTGGAACAGCAGGCTCTGCGATGCGCCGCTGGTCCAGCCGCTCGCGAGGTCGCCGTACATCACGTCCGGCTCGGCGGAAAAGTACATCTGCGAGTGCGCGATCCAACTCAGCGAGCGCGCCAGCTGCACGCCGTTAGGCGAGCCCAGGCCGGTCGTGAGGTCGTAGCCGGCGGTGGCTTCGTAGCCGAAGCCGGTCGGCACGACATGGAGTCCGTCGGCATTGACGATCGATGAGGACGAATCGACGTAGTACGACGAGACATTGTTGCCCATCGTGATGTCGTTGAAAGAGGCAGGCGCAACAGCCGCCACGATGTACAGCAGGTCGTTCGAGAAACCGAGATTGGGCAGGCCTTGGTCGGCGAAGATCGTGTCGACCTGCGCCAGCAGCGCGGCCCAGAGCGGCGCGGCGGCACTGGTGCCTTCGGTTCTGCTCGTGCCCACCATGTCGGCCGGCGGCACGTAGTACGACATGTTCCCGCCGGCATTGGCGGCGACATCGGGCGCGCCGCGGCCGGACCCACCATAGGGCGGGACATTGACGCTGGTCGGCAGGAGGCCGAAGGCCCGCTGGTACCACGGTGTTGGCTGCGTCGTGTCGACGCCGCCATCGCCCGCGCCGAAGCCCGCTCCCGTCCAGGTGCTCGGGTTCGATTCGGTCGGATCCGACACCGGCGTGAAGGTGAACTGGTTCCACGTCGTCTCGAGAAATGTCTGCGTCTGCGGCGCCGTCAAGTTGGATGGCATTGTCTTCAGGCCGGCGACGACGAGCTGCCACAGCGTCGAAGGATCGTTGGCGAGCGCCGCCGCGTAGAGTGCGCTCGTGGTCGGATCGCTTGGCGCCGTATTCTGCGTGGTGACCGACGTGCCGCCCACCACGATCACGTAGGGTGAGCTCGAATTGACGTTCTGGTTGGCGAGTCCGTTCTCGAAGCCCCAGCTCGATCCGAAATCGTTGTCGGCCTTGAGCACTGTGATGTTGCGCAAGGCGGCGTCGACGAACAGCTCGGACGCGGCGACGGCGAAGGGCGAGCCGGGCTTCGTCTGCTGCGTCATCGACGTCGACGCGGAAATGACCGGTGGCTGGTTGGTCTGATCCCAGAACGCTCCCTGGAACGCAGTGAAGACGTTGGAATAGGCGCCCTGCGTCGTGCCGGGATCGGTCGCGCCGGGCTGATAGAAACCCGAACCGGCATAAAGCCCGATTGTGCTGCCCGGGCTTGCCGTGGCGATCACGCCCACGTCGAGCGAGCGCTCGCCGGGATCGGTCTGGCTGCTGCCCGGACCGGCGTAGTAGGTCCCGTTGTTGGCGACGGTGTAGTAGGTGCCGGGCGTCGTCAGGCCTGCAGTGGTGCGATAGGTATCGAGCAGCGTCTGGAACGACAGCGATCCCGCGGGAAGGGCGTCGGCGCTGCCGGGTTCGAGAAGACCGACCGTCGCCGTCGTGACCGTAGGATACTCGGCCAGCGGGAAATTGTAGAACCACTTGGCCATGTTCGACGGATAGGGTGCCGCCTTCGCGTCCTCTGGGGCACCATTACCGATGCTCTGCGGACCGGCCACGAGATCGGCCACTGCACTGCCCGCGAGATTCCCGGGCGCAGGCCCCGGCCCACGCTGAAGGAAATCGAACCATACGCCGACGCCGAGGCTCGACAGAGAATCCGCCAGCGACAGCGAGCCGTTCCAGAAGTACTTGCCGCCGTCGATCAGCGTGCCGGCCTGCAGCGCATCCTGATCGAATAACGTCTTGAAATCGGCCGGCGAGAGCTGCAGCCAGATCGTGCGCGACTCGGCCGAGGAGATGTAGCCGTCGCTGCCCGGCGCATCGCCCAGCAGGGTGAGACCGAGCTGCCCTGCGCCATTGCCCGTGAGCAGCGACACGGCCGCATCATACTGGGCCTGGTCGGCACCGTAGGTCGTCCACAGCGTACCCTGCGCATCGAGATCGGCCAGCATCGTCTGGCGCGAGGCCCAGTCGCTGGTCAGCAGCACCGTGGGATCGTTGGCCCGCGGCAGCGTGATCGCGACGTTGACGATCTCGTCGGCCTGCTTCCAACTCGTCATGTCGTAGGCGTCCTGCACGGTCGTCGCCGACGTGTACTCCAGCATCCGGTAGCTGGTCATGTCGAGGTACAGCGAGTCGGAAAGCACCGCCACGGAAACACCCTTCTCTGTGAGCGCACAGACTATCAGCGACAGGTGCTGCCGCTAACAGTTCATTCGACCCAGGCTTACTTCTTCAGCGGCAGGATCTGACCGCGAATCTCGCCGTCGGGATACTTCTCGGTCATCACGT
>JBILYJ010000603.1:0-3160 GCA_044377795.1 Reyranella sp.
GGCGACGGCCGGGATCATGACCGGATCGTCCATCATGACGACCGACAGATACTGCTTGTCCTTGTTCTTCTGCATCTTCTCGAGGTTGACCAGGGAGCGCGAGCCTTCGAACACGACCTTGCAGGAGAATTTCTTCTCGACGACCGGCGCGATGATGGTCTCGACGAAGTTCTTGTGGCTGGCCGCGCCACCCACCACGAGTTCCTTCCCCTGGGCGCGCAGGATGCGCGGCGCGGCGAGTGCGGCCGTGGCAGCGCCGGCGGCTGCGAGGACCGTGCGGCGGTTGAAGACGGCAATCTTTGACTTGTTCATAGGCAATTCCCCCTGCTCGACGCAGGGGAAGCAAGGACCATGCCTAATGCGGTCCCTTGAGCCGGGCCACTTCTTCTTCGAGTTCCTTGATCCGCCGCGCGAGGCTGTCGACGGCCGGGGCGATTTCAGCCTCGGTGTAGCGCGGCACGATGTGCTGGCGGCAGTTGATGTCCCAGGCCTCGATGGTGAAGGCGATGGCCCGCTGCGGCCGCGCGCGGTAGGTCGGGTCGACGAGGCGCTCCATCAGTTCGAGGTCGCCCTCGACGATCCGCGCCCGGCCCCAGAGTTTCAGCCGCTGCTGGCTGGCGAAGTGCAGGACGAAGAGGTGGGCGCGGTCGTTTTCCCGCAAGTGGCCCAGCGAGATGTACTGCTGGTTGCCGGCGAAATCGGCGAAGGCCAGCGTGTGGCTGCCGATCGGCTTCAGGAACCCCGGCGGCCCGCCGCGATGCTGTACATAAGGTCTGCCGTCGGCGCTGGCCGTGGCGAAGAAGAACGTGTCGATGACGCCGAGGAAGCGGCGGAGATCGTCGGTGATCTCCCTGTTCCAGGTCCGGCCCTCGAACCGGGTGCGCGATCCGAGACGCGTCTGCTCCGCCTTCACCCCGGCGGAGAACATCACGTCTTCGGGATCGCTCATCCCCGCCGCTCCATCGTTACCCCAGCTTCTTGCCGAGCTCGCCCGCGATTTCCTGGATGAACTGCCAGGCGACGCGGCCCGAGCGCGATCCGCGCGTGATCGACCATTCGACCGCCCGCTTGCGCAGCTCGTCCTTCGGGAGGTCGAGCTTGAAGAACTCGCAATAGCCTTCGATCATCGCGAAGAACGTGTCCTGGTCGGCATTATGGAAGCCGAGCCACAGGCCGAAGCGATCCGACAGCGAGACCTTCTCCTCGACGGCCTCGGACGGGTTGATGGCCGTCGAGCGCTCGTTCTCGATCATGTCGCGCGGCATCAGGTGGCGCCGGTTCGAGGTCGCGTAGAACACGACATTCTCCGGCCGGCCCTCGATGCCGCCGTCGAGCACGGCCTTCAGCGACTTGTAGGCGGCGTCCTGCCCGTCGAAGGAGAGGTCGTCGCAGAATACGATGAAGCGACGGCTCGAATCGCGGATCATGGTGAGCAGCGCGGGCAGGGACGGGATGTCCTCGCGATGGATTTCGATCAGGGCCAGGGGGCCCGGTGGGCCGCCCATCTCGCGGTTCACATGGGCGTGCACGGCCTTCACGATCGAGCTCTTGCCGGCGCCGCGCGAGCCCCAGAGCAGCGCATTGTTGGCCGGCAGGCCCTTGGCGAAGCGTAGCGTATTCTGGACCAGAGTCTCCTTCTGGCGGTCGATGCCGACCAGCAGGTCGAGGTTCACGCGATTGACCTTGGGGACCGCTTCGAGGCGGTGCCCGGCGGCGTGCCAGACATAGGCTTCCGCCCCATTGATGTCCGCGCCGGGCGGGGTCGGGGGTGCCAGGCGGTCGAGCGCTGCCGCAATGCGTGAGATAGTAGCTTTAAGGTCTTGATCCATCGTCGCCGGCCGCTGAAAAGGGGGGCGACCATATCGTCCCCGGCTTGCGTTGCAAAGCGGGGGGAGACCGCTATAGTCCGCGCGCTTTTTCGACGGCCGGAAGACTCGGGAGCAGAAGATGTTTATTTCGCAGGCGTGGGCGCAGGGCACGGGTGGTGGCAGCGGGGATTTCCTCGTTCAGCTTTTCCCGTTGGTCCTCATCTTCGTCGTTTTCTACTTCCTGCTGATCCGTCCGCAGCAGGCCAAGGTGCGCGCCCAGCGCGAGATGCTGGCCGGGGTGAAGCGCGGCGACCGCGTCGTCACCGGTGGCGGCATCATCGGCCTGGTGACCAAGGTGATCTCGGACAACGAGGTCCAGGTGGAACTTGCCGAGGGCGTGCGGGTTCGCATCATCAAGCAGACGATCACCGACATCCTGACGCGCGGCGAGTCGGTGCGCGGTCCGAAGGAGAGCAGCGAAGAGGACGACAAGCCCATGCTGCCGCCGCCGGCCCCGGCGCCGGAGCGCAAGAGCCTGTTCGGTAACCTGTTCGGCGGCGGCAAGAAGTAACGGCCGCAGAAGGGCTCACGTCGGCATGCTCAACCTTCCGCGCTGGCAGACCATCGTCATTGCCGCCATCACGCTTCTGTCGGTGCTGTTCGCCCTGCCGAACCTGCTCCCGGCCAGCGTGCTGCAGCACCTGCCCCAATGGTATGCGACCAGCCGGATCAATCTCGGCCTCGACCTGCGCGGCGGCGCCCATTTCCTGCTGGAAGCCGACCTGCGCTCGGTGCTGACCGAGCGCCTGACCAACCTGTCGGACGCGGTGCGTGCGGAACTGCGCAAGCAGCAGGTGCCGTTCCGGGACGTGACGGTCGAAGCCGGCAAGAATCTCGTGGTCACCCTGCGCGACGAGGCGAACCGTTCGAAAGCCCTCGAGGCGATCCGGGCGGTCGATCCGGCGCTGGCGCTGTCGGGCAGCGGCGACACGATCCGGGTGGCCTATTCCGCGCAGGAACTGGCGAAGCGGAAGAAGGAGGTGATCGACCAGTCGATCGAGATCCTCCGTCGCCGCGTCGACGAGACCGGCACGCTCGAGCCCACCATCACCCGCCAGGGCGACGAACGCATCCTGCTGCAGGTCCCGGGCATCAAGGACACCAGCGACCTCAAGCGCAAGATCAACCAGACCGCCAAGCTGACCTTCCATCTGGTGAACGAGGACGTGGCCGCGACCGGCCAGAACATCCCGCAGACCCTGCCGCCCACCACCTTCCTGGTGCCGACGCGCGAGGGCATGCTGGAGCTCCGGCGCACCAACCCCAAGGCCTGGGAGGACATCCAGTCGGCC
>JBILYJ010000125.1:0-12220 GCA_044377795.1 Reyranella sp.
CTCGTTCCGCCCCAGCAACTCCTGGTCCACCGTCCCCGTCACGTAGGCCAGGATGCGCGCCCAATCCATAACCGCCCCCTGCCCCGACCCTCAACGACGGCGGCGTCGGCCGTCCGTGAAGATCCGGCCGACCCTTCAGTTGCGCCTTGAGGATGCGGTTCTCGGCGGCCAGGTGTTCGTTCCGCCCCAGCAACTCCTGGTCCACCGTCCCCGTCACGTAGGCCAGGATGCGCGCCCAATCCATAACCGCCCCCCAGCCCCGACCCTCAACGACGGCGGCGTCGGCCGTCCGTGAAATTGTACCGGGACACCGAACGAACCGCTAGCCGACGCCGCCTAACTCATTGGTTTCTCGGCCGTTTCTATTTTTTGACCTCACGGGGTCCACGCCATGTCGAAAGCTTCAACCAATGCCACCGCTTCGACATTGCAGGACGCCGTCCAGCGCGCCAATCTCGCCTCAACGGTCCCGTCATCCGCTGGATGTCGGCTTAACATTATTGCAGCGGGCGTTCCCATCCATGACACGACTGACCGTACTGATTTTGTTCGCGGTGCTTCTGGCCCGCGAAGCCGCTGCCCAAAGCGACGACGCGGCGTACTGCAAGAAGCTCGGTGACTATGCAAGCCGCTACCTGGGCGACCCCGGCGGCAACGGCGGGACGCGGCCGGACTTCGACATCATCGATGCCATCAACAAGTGCAACAAGGGCGACACGGCCAGCGGCATTGCCATTCTCGAGAAGAAAATCCGCAGCAAGGGCTTCACGCCGCCTGCACGCTAAGTTGTCGACAGGCGCGTAGAAAAATCCGAGCAGGGCCTGCACCACGGCCGCATTCTCGGTTGCTCCTTCAATCGCGCCCAGCGGGTACTTTTCTTCCACCCCGTCTATACCAACCGCGCCGACCAGCATCAGATCATCGTCCATGTGCATGCCGTCGATCTGGATGATCAACAGATCCAGCCCGGACAGATCGGAAGACATCCACTCCTTCATCCGCGTAGCCGATAGCGCCACGAAGCGGCGCGACACCGCCGACTTGGATACGCTCTCGCCCTTCGGCGCAGGCACGTCACTCTCCGGCAGCCGGACGGCGCGGCCAAACCGGCGCGTCGAGACGTTGATCAGCATCAGGTTCACCACCCACTTGCCGAGTAAGTCTTCGGACTGGGCCGCCGTCCAGCTCGGCAAGGCAAGTTCGCCGCCGGTGCAGGCGCGCACGCGCGGCCGTTCGATCTCAACCTTGCCGCCGTGGAAGCCGACCTTGCCTCGCGTCTTTCCCCACCGATGACCTTCCTTGCCCACGGCGCGCCCATAGCGTGAGCCGCAAAGACGGACTGCATCTTCCTCCAGCATGCCCGATAAGGTGGCGATCACCGCCGTCAGGCAGAACCGCTCGAAGCTGGCACCTACATCCTGCCAAGCATTTTCGACGAGTGCCCCAGGACCACTGGCGGCAGATATGGTAATCCTCTGCGCGGGGTTGTTCTCCTTCGTTGGATTCGACACTCCGAGCCAGGCTCAAGGTGAGCAACGCCTACTTCACAAATTCAACAGAGGCCGGGACATCCCCTTTCATGAAAGGCTCCATGCCCGTTTCAAGAATGCAAACGAGCCCGGCATCTCAGCTAGACCCCGGACCACCAATACGAACTTCAGACGCCACAAGTCGGGCCAGCAACGTTGCCGGGTAGAGTTGCCCAACTATTGCTTCGAAATTGGCCAGCCCGCGAAGGAGCGGATCGATTGGTGCGATATCGCCGTATCCCACGGAAGTCAGGGTCACAAAGCTGAAGTACACTGCCTCCGTTGCCAAGGAGGCGTGTGGCCTGATCGTAATTCCCGACAGCGCGTTCACGGTCAGAGACGCCCCCATCGCATATAGCGCCGCGAAGAAGATACCGATGCAGAGGTAAAGAAAAACAGCTCCTACAACGCGGTGATAGGTAATCTGACCCCGCGCATAAACGGCCCGCGCAATGATCCACGCCATTGCCAATGCCATAAGGAGCCACGCGCCCGCTCTGATGCGGACAATCTCCATGTCGCTGATGCTATAGCCCTGCAAAACGTGGGAAAGTGCAAATAGCCCCACGAACAGCAGAAGCAACGTCACGGCTATCCAGTTGCGGGCCAGAGTGAGGAGTCCACCAGCGAGCACTATCGCCAACACAGCATTCAGCGTCGTGAATGTGGCACCTGGATGCGAGGACAACGGTGTTACGACGAACAGGTGCAGCACTAGGGTCAATGTCAACGCAGTCAGGATGTGATCTCGCCATTTGTTTCTGGCTTGTTGGAAAAGGGCATGAAAACGAACAATCATGGAAGGAATCTTTCTTCATTGTAAACGCCGGAGACAAACTCCCTCACTGAAGCGGCCGGAAGAAACTCCCCGCCCACTATCACAAATACGCGCTGCCGATCTGCACGACGTTTGTCATGACGTTCCTGGTGTCGGGTGTTGCCACCTACCGCGTGCTGGGCTGGGACGTCTGGATGGTCTCGTGGATGATCTCCTGGGCCGTCGCAGCGCCCACCATGTATTTCGTGATGCCCCTGGTCCGCCGTACGCTCGACCGTCTCGTCGAGGACAAGTAGTTTTAGCGGCGCGGCCTTGGCTTCACCCGGGCTCAGTGCGTCTCCATCGAGCGTGACCCGAAGTTACGCGAGGTGTAGGCTGCACACGCACAGGTAGAGAGTCCTGATCGTCCGATACGCCTCACTCATTCTCCGCCTCGCCTGTACGCGATCATGCTTTTTTGTATTCGGTTGTCCAAGAGTAGCATAGTTGATAAAGAGGTTATTATGCGTCAGCTCAAAGTAAAGGCTGCTCCGCTCGACCGGACTATTGGCAATCCGACCAATGCAGCGACTAGAAGACGAGCGCTGCTCGGAGGCTTCTTTGTCATGCTGATGGGGCGCAAAGCCGAAGGCAGCAACTGGCCCTTGTCGCCGGTGACCTGGGCCGTACCGTTTGCGCCCGGCGGAAATGGCGATACCTTTGCAAGGTCTGTTGCCGCCCGAGCCGGTGTGCTGTTGGGACAACCGGTGCTCGTCGACAATCGGACAGGGGCAGGTGGCAATCTGGCAGCCGCCGCCGTCGCACGTGCCGAGCCGGACGGCTACAGCCTTCTCGTCGGCTACACTGGGCACACCTACGCGACGGACATCTATCCTAACGCAGGATTTGACCTCGGTCGCGACTTCGCGCCCATCAGCGCACTGGCCCGTGCGCCTCTGGCTCTGGCCGTAAACAGATCTAGATTTGGCGGCTCGACGTTGAGCGATTTTCTTGATGTGGCAAGGCTGAAGCCCGGCAGCATCGAGATCGGCACCAGCGGTCTGGGCAGTCTACCTCATCTTGCAGTCGAACTGCTCCAGCGCCGCACCGGGATTCAACTGCTACATGTCCCCTATCGCGGCGGCGCCCCCGCCTTGCAGGACCTCCTTGCCGGACAGGTGAGCGCCATGATTGGGCCTGTGGGGCTCTTTGCAAGTCATGCGGTAGGGGGAGCCATTCGCGTTCTCGCCATCGCGAGCCGAAGGCGCGAGGTGCTGATGCCCGACGTGCCCACCTTCGGCGAGAGCGGCGTTGAGGACTTCAGGATTAGTCAATGGTTCGGGCTATTTGCGCCGATCAAGACACCGGGCCCCATTCTTGATCGCATACACGCTGTCGTTCAGAGCATCCTGGCGACAGAGGAGATAAAACGGCTCTGGGTCGAGCAGGCGGCCCGCGTCGAATTGGAGAGCCGCGCCGACTTCAGTCGCTTTGTTAGCCAGGAAATCTCCCGATGGAGCCACATTGCAGCCCAAGCCAATCTCAAACTAGATTAAGGAAACTCTGAACAGCCTGAGCTTACTCAAAACTCCAAGAAGCGGAGAAAGCATAGAGTTTTTGACGCTCCAGTCATACCGTCGTCAGCATGCTCACGCTTCTGTCCGCCCTCGGCTCCCTGCTCTCGTTCCAGGTTCGTAGTCGCCTCACCCTGGAGCTTGAGCTCGTCGCCCTGCGATCAGGTGACCGTCCTGCGCCGGCAACGCGCCGCACCCCATCATCGCTACGAGCTTCGCGCAGCACGAATTTTTCTTGGTTATCTAAACTGTAAAGACCCCGTCGCAGTCCTGGATACGCGCTTGCTGTTGGTCCCCTGTGCCCCTCGCGAGGCGTTCCTGGAGGTGCCGTTCAGGCGGTAAATATTATGGGCCGCGTGGCGCGACACGAAACTGGCATGATATGCGGGTCCTGCGGGCTTTCAGGGACGCCACTGGAACGGAAAGCGGCATGCCGCGCGGCGGCTCGAAGCGTACCCGTTGAGGCAAACGGCGCGGTTTTGCGGGCTTTCAGGCTCGAAACCCCGACGGGAAATATTGTTGGACGCCGGTCCTGCGGCCTTTTCTTGGAGGTATTGGCGAACGGGAAAAATTCTCTGCGTGAGCCCCCGTCCGGCAGCGCGCCCCAAAAGCCCCAAGGATCAAGGTCCCCCCGGCCTCCGCGCCGTGCGCTTCGCGCGTTCGGTGACGGTTTTTCGGTTGTGGTGTGATCGGCACATCAACCACACGTTACTTCGATCCAATGGCGCGCCGCCGTCTTTCAGTTCGACGATGTGGTCGACGATCATGCCGCGCTCGATGCGGCCACAACCTGGCACCTGACATCGTCCACCTGCTTCACGTCGAACACGATCGCGCAGCGCGATCCATGCCGGCGACGAGTAGAACGAGTCCGCCACCTTCGGCGGCAGGGCCGCCGTGCGCAGATCCGCCAGCCCGACGCGCGGCTGCAGCGCCTGTAATCCCATGATCGTGTTGCTCCCAATAAAGCAATCGAATGATCCGCTTGTGTGCTTGGCTCGTGCCGCGATTGAAGCGGTCATGAACGCCGGGCCGCCATGGTCGTGGCCCGTTTCATCGAAAGGGTCCACGTCATGTCGAAAGCTTCAACCAGCACGCGCGCCAAGCGCACAACCAAGCGCGCAACTGCCAAGAACGCCAAGGGCGCAGCCAAGACCGCCAGTGCGCCTCGCGCCGAGAGTAAGCAGTCTCAGCTGATCGCCATGCTCAAGCAGCCCGACGGCGCGACCATCGTCGAGATCACCAAGGCACTCGAATGGCAACCACACACGGTGAGGGGCGCCATCGCCGGCGCGCTGAAGAAGAAGCTCGGACTCAACGTCGAGTCCGAGAAGGTCGACGACCGCGGTCGCGTGTACCGCATAGCCGAGTAGCGGCTGATGTACCGCATCACCCTGCGCTCGGTCGGCAACCCGGACTTCGGCCAAGACCCGTATCAGCCGATATCCCCGACCGAGGAGATCATGGTCGATACGCTGCAGCAGGCAGCCGAAGCCGCCCGCGCCTACATCGTGCGGCATGAGCTCGGTGGCGGGAACTTCCCCTCACCGCGCGTGTTCAAGGGCAATCAGGTAGTCGCCCGCATCTCCTACAACGGTCGCATCTGGCTGCCGCCGGATGGCGGCTGGAGCGACAACGACCCCGACGACTGGAGACGGTGGCAGGAGGCGCCAGGATAGTCCTGCCGCCGACGAGGCGGCTCAATAATCAGCCGGTGGTCGCGTCAATGCGTGGTCGCCGGCTTTTTCGTTCGTATTGTGGGTGATGGCCGCCGCGCGCGCCTCTCGCGATCATAGCAAGAAATCTACTCTTCGTGAGCGAATCCGTCTGCGCGAAAAGTGTCTGCAAGCGAAGTTTTGCGGACGGCGCGGCCAAGGGATTCACGCGGTCCTCACTGCGGTGCCGCTTATCTCTTCGGCTTCTCCATCCCACCCAGAACCCGATCCACCACACTCCGGGAGATCCCGTCGAGCGCCGTGACGGTCCTTGCCAAACCGTATCCTGAGGCTGATGTAGACCACGGGCTGGAAGTAGAGTCCGAAGCAGGAGCACTTTAGGCCAGCCGGGTCTCTCGTACCCGGACCGCACCCCTCCATGACCAGAAAGAAACGCCATGACCAGCCGCAGAACGGCATTGAAACTGGGAGCCGCCGTTGCGGGCAGCTTCATGATCAACCGCGGTGCGCTCGCCGCGGACAGCATCAGGGTGATCGTGCTTTGGGCACAAGGCAGTGTGGTCAGCGAAATATATCAACTCATCCAAGAGCCTCTCGCCAAGGCGATGGGCATGCCGGTCGTTATCGATTTTGTGACAGGCGATGGTGCCAAGCTTGGGACGCGGGAAACTATCCGCTCGAAGCCCGACAGCCGCACGCTTCTCTTTCACAACATCAGCCTTCTGGCCCTTTGGGAATACAAAGGCGACAACCTGCTGGCCGACCTCAGGCCAGTCGCCAAGCTTACCCGTGGAATGTCACAAGCTTTCGGTGTTCGGGAGGACTCGGCGCTGAAAGACTGGCAAGGAATGTCTACTGCCTGGAAGAGTTCAGGGTTAACGATGGCAACAACAGGGTCTGCGCCCCTTTTATTTGACATGGTCAAGAAGCGCACAGGTATCTTCTTCACGGAGCAACCAACGAATTCCTGGGGCAGCTCTGCCCGCTTGTTGTTGAGCGGCAAGGCCGACCTCGCGCACTTTGGTACTGACTGGGCCCTGACTTACAACGAGAAGGCTTCTGCCAAGGATAAGTTGCGGTTCCTCGCCACCTTCGGCGCCCAGCGTGCGCCCGAACTGCCCGATGTTCCGACCTTTGCCGAGATCGTGGGAGACCATAAGGCAGCCTTTACTCACAGCTTTTCTGTATGGTCCGCCGCAACCGCCGATAAAGCCTTCACCGACAAGGCGACGGCAGCGCTGCTGTCGATTGCCGGGAACGAGGCCATGCACGCCGAGGCGCGCAAGCTGCGCATTCCACTGCAGATCGACGGGCCGCAAGTGGTGCTCGAAACTCTGGCACGCGACCGCCGGGTGCTGAAGGACGTGTACGGCTGAACGCGGGCGATCTTGCCGATGCAGCAGACCTCAAGGTCCTGGCGGTTCGATGAAAGGACCGCCAGGGAACCTTCGAACGTCTTGTGGGTGATGCCCGCCGCGCGCGCCGTTCTGGATGCTCTGGACACAAGCAACGCCTATGGGCACATCGCGTCGGTACTACCTGCTACACTGAAGGGCCGCTTACGGCTCCAAAGCGCACCCTCGTAATCAGCCGCCGCCGGCCCATGTGCTTAATCCGGTCCTTGCCGTTCAACCGCCACGTGATCACGCAGAGCGCATAGAGCCAGTGCTCGTGCGCCGCGGCGCGTGCCAGGCCGACTTCCCAGCAGATTTCTTTCCACCGCGTGCCGCTGGCTCGTAGCCACGCGATCTTCGCGTCGATCGGCTCAAGCCAGGGCATCCAGCCGAGCGTCGCCTCCATCCGGCTGATGGCTGCGGCTGTCGGTGGTGGAGGGCGCATCGGCTCCGGTGTCTGGCCCACAAGATCGCCGAACTCCACGAACATCGTTGGCCAGGTGCTGAAGTAGCTCTGCTTGCGGGGTGGCGGGAGGCGCCGCAGCACCGACGCTGCCTCGATCAGCCGCTCCTCGACCATCTCCGGCGTCCAGTCATTCATGGCGCGTCTCCTGCCGCCTGGGCTTCTGCCCGTAAAGCTTCTCGCCCAGCTGGCGGACCAGCTCGCGCTCCGGCCAGGTCAGCCGCTCGTCGTCGGCCTCGATCACCAACACGCGCTGGAACTGCCAGCCCTCGCGCTTGATGTGCTCCGGCGCCCTTCGTTCTCCACCGAATCCTTTGGGTGCCCACTTCATTGGCGGGTTTCCCTGATTGTCGGGACGCCAACGGCGTGGTTCGCTTGCAGGCTGGGATGACGTGTGGGGAGATGCGCAATGGCCGGACAACGTTTCAATGTCGAGCGCACGCCGGCTGGGCAGCAGTTGGTCATTCCGGGAACGGAAAAGCCGCGCCCCGCTCCCAAAGCCAGGTACGCGAAGGACGGAAGCCAGCTTGTCATCCCGGGCGCCGAGCAGGTCAGCCCAAAGACCCACCTGACCCGCCTATTCCAGAAGCCGTTGCGGCCTCGTGTCGGGCAGCGCGGCCTCGCTGGAACCTCCTTGTTCGGTAAAGGCGCCCCGAAGTAATTCCGAGCGATCATTTCGTCACCTCGTGCAGGACAGCGGCGTAGCCCGCGATATCGAGCATCGAGTCCTGGTGCCGGGGATCGCGCGCCAGGCGCGTCAGCTTGAGGTCGATCATGCAGAGCACGACCTCTGCGGGCGTGACGGGGTGGCCCAGCGTGAGCGACCAGCGCGCCGCGATGGCAACCATCGCCTTGTCCGGCGCGCCGTAGGTCTTGGTGCGCTCCGCCAGGACATCGGCGGCGTGCTTCAGGATGCCGTCGGTGCTCATCGCACCCCTCCCTGCGTCTCGGTGGCCCACAGAAGGATGGCCAGCGCATCGGCCTCGTTGTCGTCGGCGGGGTTGAAGCCGCGAGCGCGGACCGCGGCAATGACGGCGGCCTTGTCGGCGTTGCCCTTGCCGGTGACATGCCGCTTGATCGTGCCGACGGGCACGCCCTGGTAGGCGATCGAGCGCTGCTCGCACCAAGCGGTCAGCGTCGCCAGCAGGCCGCCATGCACATGGGCGGCGTCGGTGCTGAGATGCCGGCGGACCTCCTCGAAGTGCACGACATTGATCGGCGAGACGTCCTGGACGATGGCCTCGAGCCAGGTCCGGAAACGCAGGTAGCGCATGCCGCCACCGTCATAGCGGTTGGCTCGGAACGACACCGTACCGCTGGCGATCACGCCGTCGCGGTTCCTGATCGCATAGCCGGTGGTCGTTCCCAGATCGAGCGCGAGCACGACGTCGCCTTCGTCCCCGGGAATCCTGGGCGCGGTGTAGTCGGCAACGGCATGTGGAGCGGGTCCTTCAGCATTCGGCAACATTCACAACCTCCCTTCAGAACGGCACGTCGTCGCCGCGCGCCCAGTCGGCGGCGGGCTTGCGGCGGATGCTGGTGACGGCAGCACCCAGAAACTGCCTCTTGGCCTCCAGCACGCCCTCGCCGAGACCAGCGATCAGCGTTGCGATCTCGGCGACGGTGAACACCTGCCCTTCGCGGGCGACGTGGTGGGCTTCGGCTTCTGTGCGCACGAGCGAGACGATCTCGCCGGTGTCGGGCAGCACGCACTCCCAGACTTCGGGCGAAAGCGGCGTCTCGCCTGCCTTCCGTGCCGATCTATCCAGCGCCTCCCAGGCGCGGCGCATGCCGTCGGTGTGGATGCGGACGTAACCTTCGTGGTTACCGGCGATGGCCTGGTCGAGCCGATCCTTCTGCTCGTCGAACTTCGAGCGCAGCAGGTCCGAGACCAGGAGCCTGAGCCGGCCGACACCCCACTTGCGCTCCATGCCGACGGCGACCTGGTCGAGGCCGTCGACCATCGCCTGGATCCGGTAGGTCTCGGACGAGTAGACGTCCCGAGCCGCAACGCTCTTCCCGACGGTCGACCTAGCCATCCGAGCCCCCGGTGCTCGGGGCGTGTCCGCCGACGCCGGCGGAAGCCGGGCGGAAGCGGAAGCACGCCGCCTGGGGGTATGGGGGTATTATATCTCCGCCGACTTCCGCCGACTTCCGCCGAACTTCCGCCCTCACTTCCGCCACTGTCAGCCCGGCCATTTGATCACCTTCAGGCCCTTTCCTTTGGTCTTCGCGTCGTAGGTTTCCGACCGAAGCATCTGGTTCGTGAGCCAGTCGCTCAGCACGCTGCGGGCAACCCGCTTTCGCAGCCCCTGCTTCTCGAGCCAGGGCAGGATGTGACGATCGCTGTTTGGCCGTGAGCTGAAGGGCTCCCCCGCGTCCCAACGACGCTCGATCTCCTCGAAGACCTGCCGTGTCTTGTCCGGAGTGATGTCGGGGGCAGTGCCGCCATCGAACTGGTGCGGCACCATCACGCCGACCTCGTCGCCATTGGCGATCGTCACGCTGTGGCGCCGGTACCAGGCCGCCGCCCCGGAGATCAGGCCCAGGTTGGCCTTGGCGTCGTCGAGCCGCAGAAACAGGTGCCGCTCGTCCTTCGCCACCCCGTATTGCTCGGCGTCAGCGTCGCTCATGCTGAACAGGGTCTGTACGACGCGGGCGACACCGACGAGGGCACTGGCGCCCCGGGCCGTGTTCATGTTCCCGGCATGGCTGTCGGACGCGCCCTGTGGCGGCTTGGACGTGTGATGCACCAGCAGCACGGCGCAGTTCGCTTCGCGGGCGATCTCGCGGTACATGGCCGCCACGGACTTGATGTGCTCGTTGGAGTTCTCGTTGACCTCGTGGGTCTCGACGAACGGGTCGACGACGAAGAGCCCGATGTTCTCCCTCTTGATATGCGCGATGCAGGATTTGACGTCGGGCTGGCGAATGACCGTGCCTTGCTTGTCCAGGCGAGCCATCAGCAACGGCTGGTCGGCCCCGGAATTAAGTGCCACGCGCCCCTTCACCTCGTCGAAGCCGATCGCGTGGTACTGCAGCGCGGCGGCCAGCCTGCGCTTGAGCTCGATGAGGTCGTCCTCGATGTTATAGACCCAGACGCGAACCTGCTCGTGGACGCCCTCCCCGGTGATCTCCTGACCGGTTGCCAGCGCTATGGCGCGGGCTATGCCGTGGGTGGATTTACCGACACCGGCAGGCGCGACCAGTACAGTCAGATGCCCGCGGATCAGGGCGCGCCCGAGCAGCCATTGGCGAGACGGGAGCATCGCCACGTTCAGATGTTCCAGAAACGCAGGCCGCAGGGCTTCCGGGTTGGGCTCGGCTTCGACCTTGTGCTCGGGGTTGGGCATGTTCCATTTGCGCCGACCACCGGAGAGCATCTGCTCGGTCTCGCGCCGCGTATCGGCCACGGTGTAGCCGGCCAGCGTGAACGTCGATGCCAGGCTCAGGATTTCCTCGTCGGTCATGCCGCGCGAGATCCAGTGACCGACCAGGCGCAGCATATTGTCATGCCAGTGGTCGCCGGCGCGGATGGCAGCGATGCAGGCGTCGACCGACAGGGTCGAGGTGCCGATTTGTAGCGTCGGCGTCGTGGATGGAGTCTTGGACGGCGGGGAGACGCCTTCCCCGGTGGGCGGCGACAACACCGCCTGGGCCGCTGGAAACGCCCGCGCAATCTGCTCCGGCATGTAGACCTTCGGCCGGCCATCGTCGAAGTCGAGGAACTCGGTGCGCTCGATGACGCGACCTTCCTTGATCGGCCAGGCGATCGAGCCGCCCAGGCGCATGACGCGGCTGGGATTTACGACGGAGGGATCACCGTTGAGGGCCTGGGCCAGTGCTGCATTCTGCTGGCGGCACAGCTCGAGGTCGCGCAGCGGCGCTTCCAGCCGCCACAACATCTGGGCCCGCACATGGGGATGGCGCCCCGTGACCACGACGCCGGTCGGCGGGCAGCCGCGATTGCGGTAATTGATCGAGGCAGTTGCCGTGACGTCGTCGTCGATGTCGACGTAGAAGGCTGTGAGCGCAAAGACCTCGTCGTCCCCGCAGCGCCCGAACGGCGCGATGTCGGGTTGGCGGAGCGCCTGGCCGATATAAACGTTCTGTCCGGGCCTGCGATTTTCGACGACGGCACGTCCAACCAGTTCATCGAGTCCGTCGGTGCCGAAGATTGCGGCGTGGCGCAACTTGCCGTCGCGGGCGTCCGTCCACGCGAGTTCGATCCGGCCCTCATGGCAGCCATCGAGCCAGCCCTCGAACAGGTGGCCGACATGGCGGCGCATCTGAACCGGATCGGGTTCGAACAGGGGCTGGACGTTGGTCATATCCATCGCGGTACGCCGGAGAGAGGACCGGAGGGCCGAAGCCCTCCGGGGGAGGTCAGAACAGCGCTTCGGCCAGCGGATTCGCGGCGGGCTTGGGAGCCGGCGGCGGCACATGCTGCGCGGGTGTCCTGGCGGGAACCGCCGGCGTGGCATTGCCCTGCCAGATGTCGGCAGCATCGACCGGGCTGACGCCGGGAAGCCCGGCCGGCCGGTCGACCCACTTGGCCAGGGCAAAGGTCGGCCGGTAGTTGGTGCCGAACTTGTCCTTCATCGCCTGCGAGCCGGTGCAGGCAATGACCGGAAGCTTGCCGGCGTTGGCAGCCCGCCCGGCTTCGTACTCGCCGTAGACGTCCTTGATGGCGTTCGCCAGATGCAGCGACGATCCGCCGAACTCGACCGCACCGCCGAAATACTTCGGCGAGTAGATCGTCAGCACGAAGCCCCTCTTGAAGTTCTCGCCCGGCGACGGCGCCGGCTGCGTCAGCGACGGGTCCAT
>JBILYJ010000604.1:0-3153 GCA_044377795.1 Reyranella sp.
CACTATGGTGCGGCGCTCCTGGTGATCCTGCTCAACCGGCTTCTGGATGGGCTCGATGGCGCAGTCGCCCGGCAGAGCCAACCCACGGCCCTTGGTGGCTATCTCGATATCGTTTGCGACATGGCCCTTTACGCGGCCGTTCCCTTAGGATTCGCCCTTGCGCAGCCGGAGAATGCCGTCTGGGCGGCGGTGCTGCTCGCGTCCTTCGTCTGCACGTGCGCCTCGTTCCTGGGCCGCGCCGTCCTGGCCGCCGGCCGCGGGGAACGCGACCCGGGAACGAGGGGGCGCAAATCCTTCTTCCATGCCGCAGGACTGATCGAAGGCACGGAGACGATCGTGGCCTTCGTTCTTTTCTGCCTCCTTCCGGGCCTTTTCCCATGGCTGGCGGGGGCAGTGGCCGCCCTGTGCTTCTGGACGGCGGCGGCCCGCGTGTTCGAGACCTTCCTCACCGATTCAAATTCTTGATTTTCGGATTTCAAGTATCCTGCGGGCCTTTCAGGCGGGCTGCCAGGGGCCATCAAAAAATCCAATTAAAATCATAGTGTTAGAAATGATGACACAAAATGGTCGGAATTCGTTGACCTGACAAATTACATTAAGTACCGTGCCTAAGTTGATTCGGCGTGGGGCCGGAAAGTTGACGCTGGAGTCTTAAGACATGCTTTTGATCTTCCGTCGCTTGATGAAGAACACCCAGGGCGCTACGGCGGTCGAATACACGCTGATCACCTCTCTGATCGCGGTCGCCGCCATCGCCTCCATTCGCTCGGTCACCGACAAGGTAAGCCACGTGCTCGGGACGGGAATTCTCAACTGACGCCCCGCAGAAAGTCTTGCCCGACCTGGCAACACTTTCGCAGACGGTCTGCCTGATCGCCCTGGCCGGCCTGCTGATCGCAGCGGCCTGGCAGGATTTGCGAACTCTTCACATTGGAAACGGGCTGTCGATTGCGATTGCGGCCCTCTTCGTCGGCTGGGCCGTGATTGGCCTGATGGCCGGCTCTTACACGCTTCAGGCCTTCGGCCTGTCGATCGCCTGCGGAGCGGGCTTGTTTGCCGTCGGCATGGCGGCCTTTGCCGCCGGAATTCTGGGCGGCGGCGACGTCAAGCTACTGGCCGCCGTGGGACTTTTTGCGGGCCCGGCCGGGATACTCGACCTGTTGCTCGTGACGGCATTGGCCGGCGGTGTGTTGGGCATCGCCGTCCTGGCGGGAGCGCCCATTGGGCCCGTCTCGACCCCGGGCGAGGCGGCGCTGCGGAGAAGACTTCCCTACGGCCCGGCGATTGCGGTGGGCGGTCTTTGGGTTGCATCGAGGCTGGCTGTGGGCTGAGATTGGCCGACGAACACGGAGATTCAATGCCTTCGCCGATCGCAAAGACAATCATCGCTGCCTTGGTCGCAACTGGTCTGGCAACCGTCGCGACCGCCCAGACCGCGCCGACGCCGGCGCCGCGCAGCCGTGTCGAGGTTCCGACGACCCCCGGCGTGCCCGAGTTTCGCGATCCCAAGACGGGCCAGGTCTGGACGCCGGAGAATGTCGGGCAAGGGCCGATCGGCAAGCCGACGCCGGCCGATCTCGCCTTCGATCCGCTGGCACAGGCCGAACGGATCAAGGGTGTGGTGGTGCAGCGTCCGAACTTCACGCCCCTCGGGTGGTCGGCGCCGAGCGCAGGGCCGGGCACGCCTCTCGTGACGATGGACAATGCGAGCCTGCGGGCCGTTCCCGCGAAGCGCTGGCAGGTCGTGCTTTATGTGAACAACAACAGCGCGGGCACCCTGGCGCCGATGATCGACTGTCGTTTCAATAACGCCGGCCAACTGGTCGAAGAGACCCGCGTCCTGGTGCCCGGCGTCGGCGCCGGCGTGCGCGGTGGAATCACGATCTACGGACCCAGGACCGACCTGTTCGTCGATCGCGCCGACTGCCGCATCGTCTCGCCCTGATCGCCTAGCCCTGTACCGAATAGCCGCCGTCGACCGTGATGGCGGCGCCGGTGACATAGTCCGACGCGGATGCCGCCAGGAAGACCGCGATGCCGGCGAAGTCGTCCGGCGTGCCCCAGCGTCCGGCCGGCGTCCGCTTCAGCACCGAATCGTGCAGCGCCGGGACGTCGCGGCGCGCGCGCTGGGTGAGCGCGGTGTCGATCCATCCGGGCAGGATCGCGTTAACCTGGATATTGTCCTTGGCCCAGGCGGTGGCCATCGCCTTGGTCATCTGAACGATGCCGCCCTTGCTCGCGGCATAGGCTGTCGTGAAGGAGGCGCCGAAAATCGACATCATCGAGCCGATGTTGATCATCTTGCCGCCACCGGTCTTCATCATCGCCGGGTAGGCGGCCTGGCTGCACAGGAAGGCGCTGGTGAGGTTGCTGTCCAGCACCTGGTGCCATTCGGCCGACGTGTACTCCTGCGGCTGCTTGCGGATGTTGATCCCGGCGTTGTTCACCAGGATGTCGAGCCGGCCGTGGTCCTCGACCGCACTGCCGATGAGTGCGCGGCACGATTCTTCCTTCAGCACATCTACAATGGTGGAGCTGGCGTTCGCGCCCGCCGCCTGCAGTTCCTTGACCGCCGCCTCGTTCTTGGCGGCGTCGCGTCCCGCGATGACGACGGTAGCGCCGGCGCGGGCCATGCCGAGCGCCATGCCGAGACCGATGCCGCCATTGCCGCCGGTGACGACGGCGACGCGGCCGGAAAGATCAAAAAGCTCCATGGCCATCTCCCGTTCTTCTAACGCCACCTATAGCGAACCGGGGGAACCAGAAACAGAGGCGGCCCGTCGGTCATGGCAACGACACGAGCGCAGCGGCATCAAGCGGAAACATTTGCCCAGCATGAGTCCGCAGCCTGTCGGCCGGGCTGACCGGCAGGTCGTGAACACGGGTGGCGGCGATCGAGAGATCGCCGCCATTTTTTGCAGAGGGTAAGGTGAGGGGGGGGGAGAACTAACTGTCAGGCAGGTGCTACTACGGCACACGCGCGCCGAGATGCTGCGCCGCCCTCGTGAGGGTCACCAGGAACTAACGCGTAAAGCGCCTGTAGATCCTACTTCTTCGGCGGCGCTTCCGGTGCGTCGCCCTTCCTGTTCGCGGCGGCGTCCTTGTCGATGAGGTTGAGCAGATCGTCGGGCAGGGGCTCGCTCGCGATCTCGT
>JBILYJ010000605.1:0-3151 GCA_044377795.1 Reyranella sp.
TGGGCAACAGGCAAGGTGCGCGTTCCCACCCTTCGAGACGCATCGCTGCGCGATGCTCCTCAGGGTGAGGTTATCGGGGCTGTTCATAGCCTCTTGTTTTAGCTGAATTCATTTCGAGTCAGACTCTCAGGATGAGGTGGTGTGGGTAGAGCTGAAGCAGAAAGACTCTAGCCCTGCGTCCAGTCTTCGAGCGCGAGGCACCGCTGGCGGCGAGCGTCCTTACTGCAGCAACTGCGTGGGGACGCCGAGAGCCGGGCCTGCCGTCGCGAGCCGCTGATCGAGCGTGTGCACCGTGGCGCCATGCTCCGATGCCGTCGCGAGGTGCAGGGCATCGCCGGCGCGAAGCCCGAGAGCCTGTTGGTCGACGAACTTCGCCGCCGTCCGGAAATGCGCGCTCGAGACCGGCAGAACGGTGAAGCTCTCGGCAACGAGCTTGTTGAACAGGGCGAGCACGGTGGCCCGCTGGGCCAGATCGATCTGTCCGGTCCGCACCTTGATGGCCATCACGGAGGACATCTCGGTCAGCGTCCAGTCGCTGATCAGAAGCTGCGCAGGGTCCTGCTGTGCCAGCCAGGACTGCGTCCGCGCGGTCATGGCCTCGTTGGAAAGCGCGGCGACGATCAGCGAGGTGTCGATATAGAGCATCAGTAGCGGTTGCCCTCCCGCATCGCCGACACGAGGTTCGCGGCATCCTGCTTCTGCGGCGGCAACGCCGCGGTCAGAGCCTGGAGCAGCGCGGCGTCGATCTGCTTGCGCGGCCTCTCGGGCGCGGTCAGCCGGGCGACCGGCTTGCCCCGGCGGGTGATGTCGATCGAGTCCCCGGCCTCGACACGGTCGACCAGTTCGCTCAGATGGGCCTTGGCTTCTGCGAGCGTGATGATACCCATGACCTGCTCCTGACCATCTAGATGGTCATGTAGCGCGGATGAGCGGCTGATTCCAGAGCCGCCGGACGTTCTCGGCGCTCTGCGCGCTACCGTCATCTGGACCGACGGCGTTCCCGCCGATACTACCACCGGCTCCCTCCCGCGTACCCCCGGTCCCCATGATTCGCCTCGACAACATCAGCAAGCAGAACGGCCACCAGATCCTGTTCATCGACGCGTCGATGGGCCTCCAGAAGGGGGAGAAGGCGGGTCTGGTCGGACCCAACGGTGCCGGCAAGACGACGCTGTTCCGCATGATCTCGGGCCAGGAACAGCCCGATGACGGCCAGGTGACGATCGATGCCGGGATGACCATCGGCTATTTCAGCCAGGACGTCGGCGAGATGTCGGGCATGAGCGCCGTGGCGGCGGTCATGGACGGGGTCGGGCCGGTGAGCGCGCTGGCGGTCGAGATCGCCCAACTCGAGGCGGCGATGGCCGATCCCGAGCAGGCCGACAACATGGACGCGCTGGTCGAGCGCTATGGCGAGGTACAGGGCCGCTTCGAGGAGCTGGACGGCTATGCGCTCGATGCGCGCGCGCGCGAGGTGCTGGCGGGGCTGTCGTTCAGCCAGGAGCGGATGGACGGCGATGTCGGGCTGTTGTCCGGCGGCTGGAAGATGCGCGTGGCGCTGGCCCGCATCCTGCTGATGCGGCCCGACGGCATGCTGCTCGACGAGCCCTCCAACCATCTCGATCTGGAAAGCCTGATCTGGCTGGAGGACTTCCTCAAGAATTATGAGGGTGCGCTGCTGATGACCTCGCATGACCGCGAGTTCATGAACCGCATCGTCGGCAAGATCATCGAGATCGACGGCGGCACGCTCATCACCTATTCGGGCAACTTCGATTTCTACGAGGTGCAGCGGGCGCTCTCCGAGAAGCAGCGCCAGGCCCAGTTCGAGCGCCAGCAGGCGATGCTGGCCAAGGAGATGAAGTTCATCGAGCGCTTCAAGGCGCGCGCGAGCCACGCCGCCCAGGTGCAGAGCCGGGTGAAGAAGCTCGACAAGATCGAGAAGGTCGAGCCGCCGCGGCGCCGCCAGTCGGTGCGGTTCGAGTTCCGCGCGCCGCCGCGTTCGGGCGAGGACGTGGTGAGCTTCCGCGGCGTCCACAAGGGCTACGGCACGCAGCCGATCTATCAGGGGCTCGACCTGCGGCTGCGCCGCCAGGAGCGCTGGTGCGTGCTGGGCGCCAACGGCGCGGGCAAGTCGACCCTGCTGAAGCTGGTGGCGGGCACTGCCGAGCCGGACGAGGGCAGCGTGACCGTCGGTGCCAGCGTCAAGATGGGTTACTTCGCGCAGCACTCGATGGATCTGCTCGACGGCGACGATACGGTGTTCGAATCGCTGGACGGCTCGTTCCCGCAGGCCGGCACCGGCGCGCTGAAGTCGCTGGCCGGCTGCTTCGGCTTCTCCGGCGACGATGTCGAGAAGCCGTGCCGCGTCCTGTCCGGCGGCGAGAAGGCGCGTCTGGTCATGGCCAAGATGCTGTTCGATCCGCCCAACTTCCTGGTGCTCGACGAGCCTACCAACCATCTCGACATGGCGACCAAGGAGATGCTGGTCGCGGCGCTGGCGGACTTCGAGGGCACCATGCTGTTCGTGAGCCACGACCGCCACTTCCTGGCCGCGCTCTCGAACCGTGTGCTGGAGCTGACGCCTGAAGGCGTGCATCAATATGGCGGCGGATACACGGAATACGTGTCCTCGACAGGCAAGGAAGCGCCCGGGCTGCATCCGGGCTGATGCCGGGCTGGCAGCAGGCGGCTGCGCGTATCCGGAATGAAAGACATTCGCGGGGGACTCCGGGGACCGCCCCTCCGGAATCAGTTGTTTCGTCTAGATGTTTAGTCCCGGCATTTGCTGGAGCGGATCGAGGGTGAAGCGGTGCGGCTCCTTTGTCCAGAGCTTGCAGATGTACTCGTACGGCGTGAGGCCTTTGAGGGTCTTGAGGCGCTTGGCGAAGTTGTAGGCTGTGACGAAGTCGGCGATATGGCTTCGAAGCTGATCGTGGTTTCGTAATGGAAGCGCTTGACCGTCGCATCCTTGATCGTTCGGTTCATGCGCTCGACTTGGCCGTTGGTCCAGGGATGCTTGGGCTTGGTAAGGCGATGGTCGATGTCGGCCTTGGCGCAGGTATATTCGAAGGCGTGAGCTCGGAAGGGCTCCTTACGAGCGATCAACTCCTTGATCTCGGCCGCCGTCCAACTCGTGCCACTGGGATCG
>JBILYJ010000608.1:0-3144 GCA_044377795.1 Reyranella sp.
TCCAGGGTGCCGATGCCGCCGGGCAGCACGACGAAGCCATCCGATCGCTCGAACATCTGCAGCTTGCGCTCATGCATGGTCTCGACGACCACGGTCTCGGTGAGCGCGGGATGGCCGGCTTCGCGCAGCAGGAGGAAGTTGGGAATGATGCCCACGGCTCGGCCACCGGCATCGAGGGCGGCATTGGCGACCAGTCCCATCAGCCCGACGCCGCCGCCGCCATAGACAAGGGTAATGCCCTCGGCAGCCAGAAGCCGCCCCAGGCCGACGGCGGTCTCGCGGGTGGCGGGATCGGTCCCGAAACGGGCGCCGCAGAAGACGCAGAGGGAGGACGGGGTGATCTCGGGCACGAAAGCTGCTTTTCTGTTACGATCCAGCGCGTTTCTGCGCGCGTGCGACATGGTATTGTTACGCAAAGGCTGGCTGCGACGCCAATGGGGATGGTGGTCGCACCGTTGGGAGGGCGATGTCACGAACTGTTTTCGGGCTGGTCGCTATGGGCGCGGTGGTGATCGCGATCGCGCTGGGCGTTGCCTGGCGCGGGAAATTGTCCGAGCAGGCCGCCATCGACCAACCGGTCAAACCCGTCATCGCCGGAGCGCGCCCTGAGTCGGCGGCCGCAGCCGCGGCCGCGGCCCCTGGCGCCGCGACTGCCGCTCCCGGCACCGCACCGGTCGCATCCGGCCCCGCACCCGCCGCAACGCCTGTCCCGGCGCCCGCGCCGGTGCCTGCTGCCGCCGTCCCCTTGCCATCGTTCGACGTCGCGCGGATTGGTACGGATGGCCGGGCGGTGATCGCGGGTCGGGCGGCGCCCGGCGCCAGGATCGTGCTGCTGGACGGCGGCAAGGAGATCGCCAAGGGCCAATCCGACGCGCGCGGGGAGTGGGTCATCATCGTCCAGGATCCGCCGCTTGCGGTCGGCCAGCACGAGCTGCGCGTCGTCCAGCATATCGAGGGCAAGGCGCCGCTCACGTCGGAGCAGGCCGTGGTTGCCGTCGTGCCCGAGCCGCCCGCGGCGAGCGCACCGGTCCAGTCGCGCGCGGAGACCCTGGTCATGATCTCGCCGCCGGCCGGCGTCGCAACGCTCGTGCAGCCACCGACGGCCGCCGGCCTCCCGAAGTCGGCCGACCTCTCTGTTTCGACGCTGGACTACGATGACGGCGGGTATGTCACCGTGTCGGGCCTCGCCGCTCCAGGCACCGTCGTCAGGGCCTATGTGAACGACAGGATGGTCGCCGAAGGCAGAGCGTCCTCCGACGGCCGCTGGCGGCTCAAGCCGGCGGACCCGATCGACCCGGGCAAACATCTCCTGAGGCTCGACCGGATCGCCATCGACGGCAAGCCGGTCGCACGCCTCGAACTGCCGTTCGATCGCGTCGTCGTGGCGCCGGTTTCCAGCACCGACGGCCGGCGGCTGCACATCGTCAAGGGCGACAATCTCTGGAACATCGCCCAGGCGCACTATGGAGCGGGCTGGCGTCACACCGTCATTTTCGCCGCAAACAAGGATCAGGTTAAGAACCCCCATCTGATATATCCGGGGCAAATCCTCAGCCTGCCGAAGGTCAACTAACCTTCGGACAACAGAGAGCGCGCGACACATGCTTGCCAATTTCCTGGTGCCGATCCTCGAGGACGGTTGGCGCTTCATCGCCCTTTTTGCCGCCGCGACCTTCCTGGCCGCGTTGACCGGCGTGGCCTGGCTGTTCTGGCCGATGCTCGTCGTGACCTTGTGGTCGATCTACTTCTTCCGCGATCCGCCGCGTGGCGTGCCGCAGGATGACGGACTTCTGATCGCGCCCGCCGACGGGCTGGTGCAAATGGTCGTGGATGCCGTCCCGCCCCAGGAGCTGGGCCTTGGCGACAAGCCGCTGACACGGGTCTCGATCTTCCTCAGCGTCTTCGACGTCCACATCAACCGCAGCCCCTGCGCCGCCACCGTCGACGTCGTGGCCTACCGGCCGGGCAAGTTCCTGAGCGCCAATGCCGACAAGGCCAGCGAGGACAACGAGCGCACGGCGCTGGCCCTGCGCCGGGCCGATGGGCGGGTGATCGGCTGCGTGCAGATCGCGGGATACGTGGCCCGTCGCATCGTCTGCTACGTGAAGCCGGGGCAGGCGGTCGCCGCCGGGGAACGTTTCGGCCATATCCGTTTTGGTAGTCGTACGGACCTTTACCTGCCGGAAGGCGCGCGTCTTCTGGTCTCTCCGGGGCAGCGCATGATCGGCGGTGAAACGGTCATGGCCGAACTCGATCCCGTGGTGACCGCACCGCGCCTCGCCGTCGAATTCTAGGGAGTCGACATGGACAGCGACCTGCGCTCGCAACGCGGTGGATTGCGCGGCTTCTCCATCAACCGGCTGATTCCGAACATCCTGACGCTTGCGGCGCTGTGTTCGGGCCTGACGGGCATCCGTTTTGCCCTTCAGGGGGAGATGCGTCTGGCGGTGATCGCCATCATCGTGGCCGCAATCTTCGATGCGCTGGACGGCCGCGTGGCGCGACGCCTCGGCGTCACCAGCCGCTTCGGCGCCGAGCTCGATTCGCTCTCTGATTTCCTCTGCTTCGGCGTTGCGCCGGCGCTGGTCCTCTATCTTGCCTCCCTGAGCCATGCCGGCGCCCTTGGCTGGGTGGTGACGCTGATGTTCCCGATCTGCTCGGCGCTTCGCCTCGCGCGGTTCAATACGGCGCTGGTTTCCGATACGCCGCCGCCGGTCTGGACGGGTTCCTATTTCACGGGCGTGCCGGCACCGGCAGGCGCGCTTCTGGCCCTGATGCCGCTCATGCTGAGCTTCGAAATAGAGGCTGCCTGGCCGCGCCATGCCACCGTCATCGGGGTCGTGCTGGTGGTTGTGGGCGGCCTGATGGTGAGCCGCCTACCTACCTTCTCGTTCAAGAAGGGCAGGATCCCGCGTCATCTCGTTCTGCCCGCGATGCTGGCCGCGGCTTTGGTCATGGGGGTGCTTGCCAGTGCGCCCTGGATTGCGCTGTCCCTGATCGGTTTTGGCTATATGTGCCTGATACCGTTCAGCGTGATGGCGCATCGCCGCCAGACCCTGCAGGACCGCAAGGCTGCCGAGGCTGCGGCCGTCGTGCCGCTGCGTTCCGTCGACGCTGGGACGCGGCCAAACGACTGATCGGCCA
>JBILYJ010000607.1:0-3144 GCA_044377795.1 Reyranella sp.
ATAAATCCCTCCGCGTGATCGCCAACGACATCTCGACCTCCTAAACGACGCTGTCGCTTCAAAGAATCGAGCCCCGACCTCCAGCGCAAATCACATAAGAGTCATCGGTTCAGACGGTTGGTATCAGTCGAATCTCTGATTTCCCACCGCATCGAAGCGGCATCCCAGCCGGTACCTCGAAGACGGGTGCAGGCAGCGCACCATCGTGACCGGGGTCGTGCGCGTCCAGGTCCGCCGGGTGAGCATCAGGCAGGGTTCCGAAGCATCGATCTGGAGCCGTCTGGCCTGTTCGGGCGTGGGCAGCACGGCATCCACGACATGCTCGATCTCGTCGAACGGCACGTTCTGCACGAGGTACTCCCCCGGCGGCACGACACCGAAATCCTGGTCGAGGAAGTTCGGCACGACCTGCGGGTTGACGTAGCGGTCCTCGAACTGGACCGGTACCTCGTTCTCGAGATGAAGGCACACCGAATGGAAAACCGATTGCCCCGACCGCAGGCCGAGCCAGGCCGCGATGTCACCGGGCGCCGCCACGCGCTCTGCCGAAATCAGGGCACAGCGATAGTCGTGGCCGCGCTGGCGCACCTCGCGCGCGATGCTGGCGATGTGCAGCAGGGTCGATTGCGGCTTGTCCTCCGCGACGAAGCTGCCGACGCCGGCGACCCGCACGATCCGGCCCTGCTGGACGAGGTCGCGCAGCGCCCGGTTCACGGTCATGCGAGACATGCCGAACCGGCTCACCAGCTCGTGCTCCGAGGGAAGGCGGTGGCCGGGCGGCCACGATCCGTCCTGGATGTGGCGCACGATATAGTCCTCGACCTGCTGGTAGAGCGCGGTCGGTTCCATCGGTCCCTCAGTGAGCCGCAGCGATGGCTTCGACCCGGATCTCCTCGGTGAGACGGGCCTTGAGCGCCATGAATTCAGGCGAGGTCTTGATCGTGTAGTGCCTCGGGTGGGGGAACCCGACCTCGATCTCGGCCTTGATGCGACCGGGGCGGGCGCTGAACACGACGACGCGGCTGGCCATGAAGATGGCCTCATCGATGTCGTGGGTGATGAACATCACCGTCTTCTGCGCCTGTTCCCAGATACCCAGCAGCAGCTCCTGCATCAGGACGCGCGTCTGGTTGTCGAGCGCGCCGAACGGCTCGTCGAGCAGCAGGATCTTGGGGTCGTTGGCCAGCGCGCGGGCGATCGCCACCCTCTGCTGCATGCCGCCCGAGAGCTGCTTGGGAAAGTGATCCTCGAAACCGCGCAGGCCCACCTGGGCGATGAACCTGTCGCTGATCTCGCGCTGCTCGGAGACCTTCATGCCCTTCTCGCGTAGGCCGAAGCAGATGTTCTGGCGGACGTTGAGCCAGGGGAAGAGCGTGTAGCTCTGGAATACGACGCCGCGGTCGGCGCCGGCGCCCACGATCTTCGTGCCGTCGAGCCGGATCTCACCCGTGGTCGGCGTCTCCAGGCCGGCGACCAGACGCAGCAGGGTGGACTTGCCGCAGCCGGAGGGGCCCAGCACGGTGATGAAGTCGTTGTCGCCGACCTCGAGGCCGATCGGCAGCAGCGCCTGGGTCGCCGGGGCATTGCGCCGGTGGCCGGGGAAGGTCTTGGAAACGTCGCGGATCGACAGCCGGCTCATCGCAGCAGGCTCCACGAGAAGAGGTGCTGGTTCACCTTCTTGAACAGCACATCCGAGAGCAGGCCGACCAGGCCGATCACCACGATGCCCGCGATGATGTGGTCGGTCGCCATCAGCGCCTGGCTGTCGGTGATCATGTGGCCGATGCCCGACGAGGCGCCGATCAGCTCGGCGACGATGATGTAGGTCCAGCCCAGTCCCAGCACCTGGCGCAGCGCCTCGGCGATGTCGGGCGCGGCCCCGGGCAGGACGACCCGGCGGATCACGCCGGTATCCTTGCAACCCAGCGTGTAGGCGGCTTCCACCAGGTCGCGGCGCGTGCCGCTCACGATCATGGCGATCATGAGGGTGAGCTGGAAGAAACAGCCGATGAAGATGACGGTGAGCTTCTGCGCCTCGCCGATGCCGACCCACAGGATCAGCAACGGGATGAAGGCCGAGGCCGGCAGGTAGCGCGCGAAGGAGACGAAGGGCTCGAAGAAGGCCTCGATCGGCTTGTAGACGCCCATCGCGATGCCGAGCGGCACGGCGATGACGGCGGCCAGCAGGAAGCCGCCGACGACGCGCCAGATGGTCATGCCGACGTCGTGGGTGAAGCCCTGGGTGGCGAACAGGTTCCAGCCCGAGGCCACCGTCTGCCAGGGCGTGGCGAGAAAGTGCCTCGGCACCGCTCCGCTCATGCTCAGGAAGGACCAGAGTGCGACGAAGACGATGAAGAACGCCACGCCCAGGGCGATGCGACTCTCCCGTCTGACGGGGACCAGCAATTTCATGTGCATCTTCTCAATCTGCCTCCCCATTCCGATGGGGAGGTGTCGGCATCTTCGCCGACGGAGGGGTCATGACCCCTCCGCCTCGCAAGACGAGCCACCTCCCCCGATGACGGGGGAGGAGCATCAATCGTTACTTGATGTACGTCGTGTCGAAGAGCGTATCCATGTTCTCGGGCTTGCTCTTGATCACGCCGATCTCGAGCAGCAGCTCGGCGGCTTCCTTGTTGAATGCTTGGATCTCGCCGTTGAAGAACTTCTTGTTGGCTTCGCGGTCGGCCCACTTGATCTTGGCCTGCGACTTCTCGAACTGCTCGGCCGTCTGCTTCACGTCGGCGCCCATGATCGTGAAGGCCTTCTGCTTGTCCTTCTCGATCATGTCGAGGGCCTGGAAGTAGCTGTCGACGAGCGCCTTCACGGCCTTCGGGTTCTCCTTGATGAACTTCGGCGTGCAGCCGAAGGAGTCGAACACCATCGGGTACTGCAGCGAATCGGCAATCAGCTTGCCGGTCTCGGGCTTGTCGCGCACCAGGCTGAGATAGGGCTCGTAGGTGACGGCGGCGTCGAGGTCCTTGCCGGTGACGAAGGCGTTGGCGGCCGGCGCCGGCTCCAGCGTGACCAGCTTCACGTCCTTCAGGGACATGCCGTTCTTCTTCAGGATCCACGCCAGGGTGAAGTGCGGGTTGGTGCCCGGCGCCGAGGCGGCGACGGTCTTGCCCTTGAGGTCGGCGACCT
>JBILYJ010000606.1:0-3144 GCA_044377795.1 Reyranella sp.
CTGTAGGGCTGGACGGCGCCCGCCTCGGCATAGTCGAGCGCCTTGATCAGCGAATAATGCGCCAGGGCCCCCAGAGAGGCGATGGCCAGCAGCAGGGCCCAGCCTTTGGCGTCCGGCCAGATCCACTGCCACGGCCCGATCAGCGTCGTGGCGCCGAACGCCACGAAGGCCGACCAGACGAGCGTGGTGTCGGGCGTGTCGGTGCGCGAACAGAGCCGGACCAGGATCTGGTAGGCGCCCCACAGGATGGCGCCGGCCACAGGCAGCAGCAGCGGCCAGTCGAGCTCGCGAAAGCCCGGGCGTACGATCAGCAGCACGCCGACGAAGCCCGCGCCGACGGCCGCCCAGCGCGCCGGCCCGGCCCGTTCGCCGAGGAACAGCACGCCGAGCGCGATCACGATCAGCGGCGAGGTGGCGGCGACGGCATGGGTGTCGGCCAGCGGCAGGTAGCGGAAGGCGAGCACGAACACCGCGCTTTCGATGACCGCCAGCAGGGCGCGGCCGAACTGCAGGCCCGGCCGCGCCGAGCGCGCGGCGGCGCGCAGGCCCCGGCGGCGCACGACCGCCCAGGCGAACAGGCAGAAGACGGCGTACCGCACCCACATCATCTGGCCGACCGAATAGTCGGCCACCATCCACTTGGTGATGGTGTCCATGCTGGCGAAGCCCAGCATGGCGAGCATGGTGAAGATCGCGCCGCGTGACGTGTCGTTGCGGCCGGTGGCGGCCGCTGGCGGCGTCATTCGGCGGCGGCCACGCGCTGCGCCGGCGGGCGGAAGGCGGGGATCACGCGCTCGGCGAAGAGCTTCAGGCTCTTCATCGTCTTCTCGCGTCCATAGTAGGGCGGGTAGTGGAGCAGCAGCGAGGTCATGCCGGTGCGGGCCTGCATTTCGCGCAAGCGCGCGATCACCGTCTCGGCCGACCCGTGCAGCAAGGTCGTGTTCAGCAGATCGTCGTAGCTGAGCTGGTTGCCCTTCTCCGAGACCGAGCCGAGATAGCCCGCCGTGCCGGTGCCGCCGAAATGCGCGATGTGGCGGACGATCGCCTCTTCGGTCTCGGCGCGCGCCTGCGCATCGGTGTCGGCGATGTAGACCCAGCGCGCGATGTCGATCTGGCCGGCGGCGGGATTCCTGGCGCGCTCCGCCGAGGCCGTCGCCAGCTCGCGCTTGTAGAGCGCGGTCTGGGCCGCCAGCGTCTCGATGCCGGGCAGGGTCGACAGCATCAGGCCGAAGCCGTTGCGGCCGCAATAGCCGATCGAGCGATCGGTGCCGCCCGCCATGTAGAGCGGCGGATGCGGCATCTGCACCGGCTGCGGCAGCATCTCGTAGGGCTCCGCGACGGTGCCGCTGAAATACCTGCCCTTGTGGTCATAGCGATGGCGGTGGAAGGCGTTGAACATCAGGCCGACCGCCTCCTCGACCATGTCGCGGCGGCCCTCGAAGTCCTTGCCCAGCCCCACGAACTCGTAGGGGCGATAGCCCGAGCCGATGCCCAGCATGACCCGGCCGTTCGACAGGATGTCGACGAAGTTGGCGTTCTCGACGACGCGGATCGGATCGTACAGCGGCAGGGTGATGACGCCGGAGGCCAGCTTGATGCGGCTGGTCTTCGCGGCGAGGTAGGCCATGTAGGCGAAGCAGTCCGGCATGATGCCGTAGCTGGTCGAGAAATGGTGCTCGGCGATCCAGGCCGTATCATAGCCCAGCCGCTCCGCCTCGACGATCTCGTCCGTCGTGCGCGCATGAACGGCCCGATGCGGATAGGGCTCTTCCTTCGGATTGGGATGCGAGGTGAAGAGGACGCCGAATTCCATGCCGTTTTCCTCCAGCTTCATTCGAGCTTGATGCCGGTATCCTTCACCACCTTCGCCCAGTTTTCGACCTCGCGTGCGCGCCACGTATCGCTCTGCGCGGGCTTGTAGAGGACCGGTTCGGCACCGAGCTCCTTCAGCCGTGCCGCCACCTCGGGGATCTTGGTCGTCTTGTCGATTTCGACATAGAGCCGCTCCAGCACCTCTGGCGGCGTGCCCTTGGCGGCGAGGAAGCCCTGCCAGCTTCCGGTGACGAAGTCCTTGATGCCGGCCGCCTCGATCACGGTCGGAAGCTCCGGCGCCAGCTCGTTGCGCGTGGCGCTCGATACCGCCAGCCCGCGCAGCTTGCCGCTCTTCACGTGCGGCAGGGTGGCGATCATGCCGTTGAACAGCGCGTCGGCATGGCCGCCCGCGACCTGCTGGATCGCCTCGGCGCCGCCCTTCATCGGGATGAAGGTGATCTTGAGGCCGAGCGAGTGGGCGAACAGGGCGCCCGCGAGATGCGGCGCGCTGCCCAGTCCGGCGGTCGCATAGTTGAGCTTATCCGGATTGGCCTTGGCGTATGCGATCAGTTCGGCTGCGGTCTTGTAGGGACGATCGGGCGCGGCGGCGAGCAGGTGTGGCGTGTAGGCGAGCACGGTGACCGCGTTGAAGTCCTTCGCCACGTCGAACGGCAGTTTCATCACCGAGGGCGAGATCGTGAGATTGCCGAGATCGGTCAGGACCAGCGTGTATCCGTCGGGCGCGGACTTGGCGATCATGTCGACGGCGATGTTGCCGTTGGCGCCGGTTCGGTTCTCGACGATGACGGATTGGCCGAGCCCCGCCTGCAGGTGCGGTTGCATCAGCCGCGCGAGGATGTCGGACGTGCCACCCGGCGCATAGGGAATGATGATCCGGACCGGTTTGGCGGGAAACGCCTGCGCGCGGGCGCTCGTTACGATCGCCGGAGCGGCCATCGTGGCGGCAGCGGTGATGAGAAGCTGTCTGCGGCGCATGTCTCTCTCCCTCAAGTGCTTGTTTTGTTGGCACTTTACGGAGAGGGCCGCCGGAAGGCCAGCAATCCGCTTGACTCCGCTGCGCTGCAGCATCATATACGCGCCAGCCCGGACCTAGCGGGCTTCCAAGATTTCTCGCGATCGCGCGACGCGCCCCATGGTTTGTGACGGCGCCTCATCCCGAGACAATCCCCCAAGACAAGAGCCGTCCCAGCCGCGCGCGGGAACGGGCCTAAAGCCGCCACAGATGTGCGTGCCCTGAAGGTACGCCGGCGGCAAGTAAGGATTTTCAGTGAGTGAAGTTACGTTTGCGGACCTCGGTCTGGCCGAGCCGCT
>JBILYJ010000609.1:0-3140 GCA_044377795.1 Reyranella sp.
TTATTCCGCAAAAAGCAGTACTTTGCGCCAGGGGAGAGATGGCGAAGGCCCCTGCCAATGCGTAATCAGTATCGGCGAATTGGGAGGCGATACGCATCTCGACAGTCGCAAAGGGGTGGAAATGGCCGATGAGCGCACGCGAAGGCTGCAGCTTTCGAAGTACTACTGCAGCGAGCGGACTATCGAAATAAGGGCAGAACTCGTCCGCCTGGAATCGGAGAGCGCGGAACTGAAGGCGGAGCTGGACGGACCGGCCGAGCCCGAGCGACAGGGTGTAATTCGTCGTCGCCGGGCATACCTGAATCGCCGGAACGACGAACTCAAGACGGAGCGCGACGCGCTGGTGGCCGAGTTGCAGTCCGCTTCGGAAGGGCTCAAATCCGTTTCGCAGGCAGAGTCCGGCTAACGACCGCCGCTCGTCAATCGAGCGTGTCGAGCGCCTCAAGTATCTGCTTTTCTGCTGCCGGCCAGCGCCGGATGGCTTGCTCTGGCTTCAGGACTTCGGTCTGCAACTCGGATTTCGTATAGAGGAGTTCACCGCCGTCATTGACTTCGAGCGAGCCTTCGGTGCCGGCAATTGCAATCTCCCTGGCCATATCGTTCCTCCGTACGCTGAGACACGAGGACTACGCACGTCAGCGTCTTCTGTTGCGTCGTTGCGACGCTTCCGCTGTCGGCTCGGCTCGGAATCTGTAAATTCGCATTTGAGATGCGGCATTTTCTGAGCAAATCTCTGTGAGCAATTTGCGTGCTTGAAGCTTTCCATTCACAATTTCTGGACTCGCATATCACTGCACTGAATCGAAATGCTTGGATGCTCATCAATGTTGCGATAGTGGTGAGTCATGACGGATTTGGCGGACGCGACACGTCTCTTACTTTGCCAGCGTATCCATCGTTTCGTGCTCGTATTGGAACGCTTCAGGCGCAATCCGAATCGGCGAGAGGCCTATCATGTCCTCTCGGCGATAGAATTGCTTCGTGAGGGGCGGTATGAGGCGGGCATAGAGGCCGTCCGCGCCGCCGAGCATGTGGCGCCGATTCCCGATGGTCTGGCGTTGTTGCCGGGCCTCCACGACGACATGACCGCCGCCGAGTTGCGCCAGGCCTTGCGTGCGGTGGTGCGACCTGCAAACGGGGCCGCGCCCGAGGCAAACGCGGCTGAGGCCGAACGGTAGGCTGCCTTCCTGCCGGCGCCGCGCAGATCATCGGAACCTTTTGTTCTCGCTGGCGTTCGACAGCAGAGGCGAAATGAAATCTCTCAAAGGCCTGCTCCTCGAGCGGGCTTTTGTGTCTTCAGGCCAAACGCCTGAGCATGCGATTTGACACTAGTTGGATGCAACCGCTTCGCAGAAGTCCCGTTTGCTGATTAGGCGCGAGGTGGAAGAGGACAGCATGCCGCTCGATGTTACACAGACGGGACTGGGCTCTGCACTCACCTCGTTGAGTGCCCTGGCGGGGGGTCGTCGCCGGCAGTCTCTTGTCGCCCGGCTGTTGCGTGAGCGTCGCGAGGATATGGTCGTCGCAGACATTCGCACCATGCGAGAGGTTTCCAGAGTTCGCCTTTCTCCGCCACCCCATCCGAAGCGCTAGCGAGGCAACTGCCGATGTCCCGTACCGCTTGGACCGAGCTCGCCAGTTCTCCCGGCGCGGCTTTCCTGGTCGCGGGCGAAGTTGCGCCTTGCTTCGCAGGGGGGCCGCGTGACGACGATCCTTTCGACAGTGCGCGGCTGCGGTTCGCTGCGAACCTGATTGTGCGTACCTGCAGTCACCTCAAGCTGGAGGGCCCCTTCGCTGTGCAGCCCTCGCGCGACGGCAATACCCTTCTGATCCAATGTGTGGTCATCGAGCCGGTCGATTTCGCTCGACTTGGCGACACGACGGGTGGCGGCGAGATCGGGGCTTCGATCTGGCGCGGTCGCCGCCATTTCAGGCTCGACGAGGCCTGTCACGAGTCTCTGCTCGCCATAGCCGGCCCACCAGATGGGCGTGGTGCCGGCCGCCGCGCCCGTGCCGTCGCCCGGGAGGCCGAGGAACAGTCGCGCTATCGTTGGGGCCAGGATTGACGAGCTTGGGGTGAAGGGGACGGGTTGTTCGCTGGAGGCCGGCGCCGTGATCGACGCGGCGACCAAGCCGCTGCCAGTCAATCGCGCCACGCCCAATGCGCCGTCGGTGATCTACGATGCCTTGCTGATCCGGCCCGGGGTTGCCGGAGGCTTGGCCGCCATGCCGATCGCCCAGCGCTTCATCGACGAGGCGTTCCGCCATGGCAAGCCGATCGCGGCGGCGGCAGCCGCCCGCGCTCTGCTGGTCAAGCGCGGTTTCGAGGGCGCTGAGGGCTTGGTGATCGGCGACGGCAAGCTCGCCACCCTGCTGCTCGACAGTCTCGCGCAGCATTGCTTCCCGCGGCGCGTCTCGAACCTCGCGCCGAACTGATCGCAACTGGAACAGTTCAGGCCGTTTTGCCCACAATCCAAGCCCAGGAGACTTCATGGCCGCGAAAGAGAATGCGGTCGCTCTGCTGAAGGCCGACCATCGCAAGGTCGAGGAACTGTTCGAGTCCTTCGAGAAGGCCCGTTCGGCGGACCGCAAGGTCGCGCTGGTCAAGCAGATCTGCACCGAGCTGATGGTTCATGCGACGATCGAGGAGGAGATCTTCTATCCTGCCTGCAAAGGCAAGATCGAGGACGAGGAGTTGCTCGACGAGGCCTATGTGGAGCATGACGGCGCCAAGGTGCTGATTGCCGAGCTGTTGCAGGGCTCGCCATCGGATGAATTCTACGACGCCAAGGTCAAGGTCCTGTCCGAGATGATCAAGCATCACGTCAAGGAAGAGGAGATGCGCTCCGAGGGCCTGTTTGCCGAGGCGCGCGATGCCGGCGGGGACCTCGACGATCTGGGCGAACGGCTGAAGGCCCGCAAGGCGCAGCTGCTCGCCAGGTTCAAGGAAGCCGGTGCCTTGCCCCCGCCGCAGACCCGCTCGTTCACCGGCCACAAGCTCGTGCAGAGCCAGCCGGTGCAGGCGCAGTAACGATCCGACGCAGGCACAGCACCTGACGTCCCTGGATCACGCCGGGAAAGGCGGCCGGGCCGCCGCCTTTCCGAACACGACGCCAGATGATATCCAGAAGGAAGGGGAG
>JBILYJ010000632.1:0-2943 GCA_044377795.1 Reyranella sp.
GGTGTCGGCCTTGCCCTCGCCCTTGGCGAAGTCGACGGTCGCGTCGAGGTCGCCCATGACCTGCTCGTCCGGCACCTTCGAGACGATCTCGCGCAGCAGCGCCTGCGTGTCGGTGATGGCCTTGGGATCGCCCTGGCGGAAATAGAGTTCCGGCGCGATGGCGTAGTAGCCGGCCTTGGCGAAGCGGCGGCAGAGATCGGCGATATGCGCGTGCACGCCGAATATCTCCTGCACCACCAAGATCGTGGCAAAGGCCTGGCCCGAGGCCGGCATGGCGCGATAGGCGTCCATCTCCTTGCCGTCCTTGGTCTTCACTTTGACGACACCCTCTGTCAGGCCGTCGGCCGGCGTGACGATCATGGTCTGCGCCTGGACCGGCTGCACCGACAACGCGAACGTGGCGCCGAGCGCCGCGCCGGTCGCCGTGGCTTTAATGGCACCGCGCCGCGACAGGCCGCCTTCGTTCAAGGTAATCATGCGATCGCCGTCCATGTCCTGCCTCCCGAAAAATCTCTGAAAAACGCCGCAGAGCCTATGCTGTGGGCGAACGGGCCCACAATCACAATTAGGCGATGTGTTCCAAGTTCAGATATTCGGGGCTCTGCATTTCCATGAGCCGCGAGACGGTGCGCTGGAATTCGAAGGAGCCGTCGCCCTCGGGGTAGAGACCGCCCGGATTGGCCGCCGCCGAACAGACGAACTTCACCTTTCTCTCATAGAAGGTATCGATCATCGTCACGAAGCGAACCGCCTTGTCCTGGCTGTCCGGCCCCATCCTGGGGATCTCGGCCACGATGACGGTGTGAAAATTGTCGGCAATGCAGAGGAAGTCCGCCGCCCCCATCGGCCTCGCGCACCAGTCCATGAAATGCGCCATGGCGACACCGGGGGCGGCCCGCGGCACCTCGACGTTGCGGCCCTGCGTGCGCAGCACGCGCCGCTCGCCGTCGGCGCCATTGCTGAGCGCCCGGAACGCTTCATCGAGCTTGTTCGTCGCCCAGGCCCCGAGCGGCGTCAGGTAGAGGTCGAACTCGCGCAGCCGGCCCATCCGGTAGTCCTGCGAGCCGCCCAGCTCCAGCACTTCCAGCCGCTGCTTCACCAGCTCGATGAACGGCAGGAAGCGGTCGCGCTGCAGGCCGTTCTTGTAGAGATCGTCGGGCGCGCGGTTGGAGGTGGCGATCACGGTGATCCCCTCCTCGAACAGCGTCTCGAACAGGCGGCCGAGGATCATCGCATCGGCGATATTGGTCACCTGGAATTCGTCGAAGCAGAGCAGCCGCGTCTCGGCAGCGATCTCCTTGCCGATCGGCACGATGGTGTCGGATTCCGGCGGCGCGCCCTTGGCCGCGAGTTCCTCTCGACGGCGATGCAGGCGTGCCTGCACCTCGAGCATGAATTCGTGGAAGTGGACGCGGCGCTTCTTCGCCACCGGCGCATCCGCGAAGAAGAGGTCCATCAGCATGGACTTGCCGCGGCCGACCGAGCCCCAGATGTAGAGGCCGTGCGGCCCCTCCGGGGGCTTGGGGGCGTGACCGAGGCCGAGACGCGCCAGCAATCCGGCTTTGACCGGGTGGGCACTAGCCATCGCCGCGAGCTGGTCATGGATCGCCTGCAATCGCAGAACGACTTTTTCCTGCACGGGATCGGCGTGGATCTCGCCGGCGGCGCGGCGCGCGGCGAGGTTGGCGAGCGGGCCCTTGCCGGTCGAGGGGGTACTGGCTTCCATTGCGGCGGCATACCTAGCTCACCGCCGCGCGGCTGCCTATAAGGTGCGGCGATGAAGATTGCGTTCCTCGGCACCTCCGCCTTCGCCGTGCCAGCCCTCCGTGCGCTGGCCGAAGCCGGCCACGACATCGCGTGCGTCTACACGAGGGCCCCCAAGCCCGCGGGCCGCGGCCAGCAGGAGCGCAAGACACCCGTCCATCAGCTCGCCGACGAACTCGGTCTGCCGGTCCGCACGCCGCGCACCCTGAAGACCGAACAGGAGGCCGAAGCCTTCAAGGCGCTCGACCTCGATGCCGCCGTCGTCGTCTCCTACGGCCATATCCTGCCTAGAAGCTTCCTCGACGCGCCGGTCCTCGGCTGCATCAACATCCATGGCTCGCTGCTGCCGCGCTGGCGCGGCGCCGCCCCCATCCATCGCGCCATCCTCGCGGGCGACGCCGAGACCGGCGTCACCATCATGCGCATGGACGAGGGCCTCGACACCGGCCCGATGCTGCTGGCGGAAAGCACGCCGATCTCCGCCGCCGACACCGCCGAGAGCGTGCACGACCGCCTGGCCGATCTCGGCGCGCGGCTGATCGTGTCGACCCTCGACGGCCTGCTGCGGCGGAGCATCGAGCCGGTGGACCAGCCGGCCGAGGGCGTCACCTACGCCCACAAGCTCGGCAAGGAGGAAGGCGTGCTCGACTGGCGCCGGCCGGCGGCCGAACTGGAGCGCAAGGTGCGCGCCTTCCATCCGTGGCCCGGCACGTCGTTCGAGGCCCCCCGGGAGGGCGGCGCCGAGCGCATTAAGGTATTGGCGGCCGCGCTCACCCTGGCGGGCGGCCCCCCGGGCAGCGTGACCATCGCGCGCGACGGCTTTCCGGTCGTGGCCTGCGGTGTCGGCGGGCTGAAGCTGCTCAAGCTCCAGCGGCCCGGCAAGTCGGCGCAATCGGCGGACGCCTTTTTGCGCGGCTTCGCGCTCGAAGCCGGCACCGTGCTGGCGCCGCCTTCCGTCGCGTCCCTGCCGACCTGACATCGTGCCGCGCTACAAGCTCACGATCGAGTACGACGGCGAGCCGTTCGTCGGATGGCAGCGCCAGCCGAATGGGCCCTCCGTCCAGGCTGCCCTCGAAGAGGCGGTGTTCGCCTTCTGCGGCGAGCGCCCGCCCGTGCAGGCCGCCGGCCGCACCGACACCGGCGTGCATGCGCGCGGCCAGGTCGTGCACCTCGACCTTT
>JBILYJ010000611.1:0-3132 GCA_044377795.1 Reyranella sp.
CCCTGCGCCGCCACGATCGCCGGGGCGGCGAGGGTGGTCGCGGCGATGCCGCCCATGACCGTACGGCGCCCGATCGGACGCATCTTGTTTGTCATTTTATGGTTCCTCCCTTTACTAACGCGGGGAGGGTGCCAAAAAGGAAGCCCGCCGTCGATGGCGAAGCCGAAAGTCGTCGATTGTGTCGAGATTTGGGCGCGGCCGGCCTTGCCTCTGCCTTTCAAATGGCTGAAAAGTCTCGTCATTGGATACTTTCGCCTGTGGAGTGCAAATGGCTTTGGGGGCTGTCTGCGCTGGCAAGAGGATGGACATGTGGGGTTTTGAGCGTTGGGCCGCGGTGCGTCTCGTCGCGCGTGGTGCTTCTTTGGGCGTCGCCATGGCGGCGCTGTGTTCCGTGGGCGCAACGACTGGGCTTGCCCAGCCGAAGGCGGCGACACAGCCACCGGGTCAGCAGAAGACCCAGCAGCAGCCAGCGAAGAAGCCTGGCAATCCGCCGGAGGCGGACGTCTGCTACGGCGCTACCGGCGCCGATGCGCCGACGAAGGTCGCGGCCTGCACCGAAGTCATCGACAAGGGGCTTCTCTCGGGCGGTGCCCTGGCGCTGGCCTACCTCCACCGGGGCCTGTCGGAAAGCGGCCCGGACAGCGACAAGCGCTCCAAGGCCGACTTCCGGACCGCGGTCCGGATGTACAACGACGCGATCATGGCGCAGCCGCTCAACCCGCACCTCTACATCCAGCGCGGCGTCGTCCATCAGACGATCGGCGAGGCCGATCGCGCGATCATCGACTACAGCGATGCCATCCGGCTTGCGCCGCGCGACACGCTGCCGCTGATCAACCGCGGCGTCGTGCTCTACACGCGCAAGAACAACAACGAGGGTGCGATCGCCGACTTCAACGCGGCGCTCAAGATCAACTCGAGGGAGATCAGCGCCTGGACCAATCGAGGCATCGTCTATCGCAAGAAGGGCGACGTGAACCAGGCGATCTCCGACTTCACGACGGCGATCAAGATTCTGCCGGAAAAGATCGAGCCGGTGTCGCTCACCCAGGTACCTGATTCCATTACCAGCCAGCTTGCCCGGACGCCGCAGCAGGAGGCCAACCGGATCGCGCTGCAGGCCGCCTTCGTGTACTTCCAACGCGGCCTCGCCTGGTACGACAAGAACGATTACGACAAGGCGATCGCCGACTTCAGCGAGTCGATCCGCCTCAATCCGCGGGATGCATCGCCCTGGGTCGGCCGCGGCGCGGCCTACATGTACAAGAACGACCTGAAGCAGGCGATCGCCGACTTCTCGGAGGGCATCAGGCTGAAGCCCGGCCAAGCCTTCGCTCATATGCAGCGCGGCATTGCCTTTCACCGGATCGGCGACGCTGACAACGCGCTCGCGGACTACACGATCGCCCATGAACTGACGCCCAAGGATCCGGGCCCACTCGTCAACCGGGGAATCGTCCAATACACCAAGAAGGGCAAGTTCGAAGAGGCGGTTGTCGACTTCGACCACGCCCTCAAGCTCAATCCGAAGGAAGTCAACGCTATTATCAACCGCGGCGTGACCTGGCGGCAGAGGAATGACCCCGATCGCGCCATCGTCGACTTCACGGAGGCGGTGCGGCTCGGCCTGCAGACATCGGACATCCTCAAGCTCACGCAGAAGGACAAGGACGGAAAGAAGGATCCCGCGTTGGCGCAGACCGCTGATCAGGTGGCCAATGCCTACTACCAGCGCGGCATGGCCCTGATCGACAAGCAGGAGTACGAGGCCGCCGTGAAGGACTTCGAATCCGCGCTGGAGATCAACGAGAACGAGCCGCGGGCCTACCTCGGCCGCGGTGCCGCCTACCTCAAGATGGACAAGGCGAAGGAAGCCGTCGCCGACCTCGACCGCGCCATCAAGCTCGCGCCAGGCATGGCCTTCGCCTATTTCGAGCGCGGCACGGCCTACCACCGCGTCGACGACTACGACAACGCGATCTCGGACTACACGGCGTCGATCGCAATCGATCCCAAGGAGCCGCTGGCCTACATAAACCGCGGCATGTCGCTTATCTTCAAGGACAAGCTCGACGAGGCGATCAATGATTTCGACGCAGCGCTGAAGATCAGCCCCGACGACATCAACGCGCTGGTCCAGCGCGGCTTCGTCTATGGACTGAAGAAGGACTATCCGCGGGCGCTGGCGGACATCGAAGATGCACTGCGCCTGTCGCCGGGCAATCCCACCGCGCTGTACTATCGCGCACAGGTCATGAGTTTCCGCGGCGATTCCGGCCGCGCGATCGAAGACTACAGCGCCGCGCTGCGTACCGACCTGAAGAATCCGCGCATCTACGCCAGCCGCGCCAATCTCTACAGCAACCTCGGTGAGTACGACGATGCGATCGACGATCTGAACAATGCGATCCGTCTGAGGCCGCGCGATCCAAACCTGTACCTCAACCGCGGCATCGCCCATTTCAACAAGGCCGCCTACGGCAAGGCGATCTCGGACTATGACGATGCCCTGAAGCTCGACCCGACGATGACGCCGGCCCTGAACAACAGGTGCCTGACGCGGGCCGTGATGGGAGCGAACCTCGACGCCGCGCTCGCCGACTGCAACGAGGTCCTCAAGCTGGTGCCCAACGATCCCTATGCGCACGACAATATCGGGCTGATCTATCTGAAGCGGAAGCAGTGGGACAGGGCGATTGCCCAGTACAACGCCTCGCTCAAAGTGGATCCGGATCGCGCACGAGCCCTCTACGGACGCGGCCTCGCGCGCGCGCGCAACGGACAGGGGCCGGCCGGCATCGCCGACATGTCGACCGCGAGCGGCATCCAGCCCAACATCTCGAACGAATTCACGAAGTACGGCGTGAACTGAGGGCGGGCCGGCTCTCCACTCAAAACGTCAGTTTGACTTGAAGGCCCAATACGAAAGCGTTGGGAATGGTCGTCACGCCGTTTGGCCGAATCACATACTGGACGTTCGGCATCAGCGAAAACCACGGCGTGAGCTGGGCACGATAGTTGAGCTCGATGGTTGTCTCGGCGGACTGGACCCCGACCGAGCCCGGCGCCACGAAGTTCGCGGCATTCTGCGCCGCGGCGAGTGTGCTGCTGACCTTGCTGTAGCTGACAGCC
>JBILYJ010000612.1:0-3125 GCA_044377795.1 Reyranella sp.
ACTCCGGCTGCTGGGTCGGCTTCAAGGCGATCTCCGAAACGGTCGAGAGCGGCGCCTCGGTCTGGGTCGATCCCGAGCGCATCCAGATCGTGATGCCGACCGACTTCCAGCTGCCGCCGGGCGGGCTCGGCATCCGCAATCCCGATCCACCGCTCGAGGCCGAGAAGCGCCTGCACGGACCGAAGATGGCGGCGGTCGCCGCCTTCGTGCGTGCCAACGGCTTCGACCGCACCGTGATCGAACCGACCGAGACCGGTACGCGCGCCCGCATCGGCATCATGACGACCGGCAAGGCCTATCTCGACACGCGCCAGGCGCTGGAGGATCTCGGCATCGACGACGCGCGCGCCCGGGCGCTCGGCATTCGCCTCTACAAGGTGGGCGTGACCTGGCCGCTGGAGGCCGAAGGCGCGCGCCGTTTCGCCGAAGGCCTGCAGGAAGTCATCGTCGTCGAGGAGAAGCGCTCGAACCTCGAGGACCAGCTCCTGCGCATCCTCTATCACCTGCCGGCCGACCGCCGTCCCGTGGTGATCGGCAAGGCCGACGAGAGCGGCCGCATCATCCTGCCGAGCGAGGGCGAACTCACGCCGACCGGCGTCGCCATGGTGATCGCCGGCCGCCTGATGAAGCACGAGGGCGAATCGCCCGAGCTGCGCCAGCGCCTCGCCCGCCTCGAAGGCAAGGAGAAGCTGCTGTCGGCGCCGCCGCCCAAGGTCGCGCGCACGCCGTTCTTCTGCTCGGGCTGCCCGCACAACACCTCGACCAAGGTGCCCGAGGGCAGCCGCGCCATGGCCGGCATCGGCTGCCACGGCATGGCGATCTGGATGCCCGAGCGCCGCACCTCGCTGATCTCCCATATGGGCGGCGAGGGCGTGGGCTGGGTCGGCCAGGCGCCGTTCCATTCCGACAACCACATCTTCCAGAACCTGGGCGACGGCACCTATTACCATTCGGGCCTGATGGCGATCCGCCAGTCGGCCGCCGCCGGCGTCAACATCACCTACAAGATCCTGTTCAACGACGCGGTCGCGATGACCGGCGGCCAGCCGCACGACGGCCCGCTCACGGTTCCGGAGATCACGCGGCAGGTCGAGGCCGAGGGCGCCAAGAAGGTGATCGTCGTCACCGACGAGCCGGACAAGTACCCGATGAACGCCGGCTTCGCGCACGGCGTCACGATCCGCCATCGCGACGAGCTCGACGCCGTGCAGCGCGAGCTGCGCGAGATTCCTGGCCTCACCGTCCTCGTCTACGACCAGACCTGCGCCGCCGAGAAGCGCCGCCGCCGCAAGCGCGGCACCTTCCCCGATCCCGACCGGCGCGTCTTCATCAACGACGCGGTCTGCGAGGGCTGCGGCGACTGCTCGGAGAAGAGCAACTGCGTGTCGGTGAAGCCGCTCGAGACCGAGCTCGGCCGCAAGCGCCAGATCGACCAGAGCAATTGCAACAAGGACTTCTCCTGCGTGAACGGCTTCTGCCCGAGCTTCGTGTCGGTGCGGGGCGGCGTTCCCGCCAAGGCCCGCCGCCGCAAGCTCGAGGTCGTGGCTGAAGACCCCTTCGCCTCGCTGCCGATGCCCACCCTGCGGCCGCTGAGCGAAGCCTACGGCATCCTGGTGACCGGCATCGGCGGCACCGGTGTCATTACCGTCGGCGCTCTGATCGGCATGGCCGCCCATCTCGAAGGCAAGGGCTGCACGGTGCTCGACTTCACCGGCCTCGCCCAGAAGAACGGCGCGGTGATGAGCCATGTGCGGCTGGCGCCCAAGCCCGAGGATCTCCATGCCGTGCGCATCGCCGCCGGTGGCGCCAACCTGGTGCTGGGCTGCGACATGGTCGTGGCCGCCTCGCCGGCCGCGCTGTCGCGCATCGAGCAGGGCATCACCAAGGCCGTGATCAACGGCCATGTCCAGCCGGTCGCCGCCTTCGTCATGAACGGCGACATGGACCTCGGCGCCGAGTCCATGATGAAGGCGATCCGCGATGCCGCCGGCGACGAGGCCACCTCGTTCATCGACGGCACCGGCCTTGCCACCGCGATCCTGGGCGATTCGATCGCGACCAACCTCTTCATGCTGGGCCATGCCTGGCAGAAGGGCCTGGTGCCGCTGTCGTTCGAGGCGCTGATGCGGGCCATCGAGCTGAACGGCGTCGCCGTCGAGAGCAGCAAGCGCACCTTCGACTGGGGACGCCTCGCCGCCCACAATCTCGCCGCCGTACAGGCGGCCGCCAAGCCAGCGCTTCGCGTCGAGAAGCCGGTCGCGCGCACCCTGCCCGAGATCCTCTCCAGGCGCGTCGAGCTGCTCACCGCCTATCAGGACGCGGCCTATGCCGAACGCTATCGCAAGCTCGTCGACAAGGTCGCCAAGGTCGAGAAGGACAAAGCGCCCGGCCGCCGCGGCCTCGCCGAAGCCGTCGCCAAGTCGCTCTACAAGCTGATGGCCTACAAGGACGAGTATGAAGTCGCCCGCCTCTACAGCGACGGCGAATTCCAGAAGAAGCTGCGTCAGCAGTTCGACGGCGACTACAAGGTCACCTTCCACCTCGCCCCGCCCCTGTTCGCCGATCGCGATCCGGTGACGGGCGAACTGAAGAAGAGCGAGTTCGGTTCTTGGATGATGCCGGCCTTCCGTATCCTCGCGTCGCTGAAGCGGCTGCGAGGCGGCCGGTTCGACATCTTCGGCTACAGCGAGGAGCGCCGCATGGAGCGCCGCCTGATCGGCGAGTACGAAGCCACGCTCGAGACGCTGCTGACCACGCTCGGCCAGGACAATCACGCCGTCGCGATCCAGATCGCGTCCGTGCCGGAAACGATGCGCGGCTTCGGCCACGTGAAGGAGAAGAACGTGAAGGCTGCGAAGGAGCGCGAAGCGTCGCTGCTCGCCGCCTACAGGAGCCCGGCCGCCCAGTCGATCGCGGCCGAGTAAGGCGCCGCCGAGCAAGAGGCCGTCGACGCGAGGACGGGACGCCCGTATTCCCTATTGGGGTTGGGGAAGGAACGCGGACGTCCCGGTTACGCACCGTCGTCCGCGAAGGGAGGCAGGCGGTCGACGTATCTGTGGCTATAGGCCCGTTCGCCTGGGGAAGTTAAGCACAATCCTGGCGCGAAAACGCACACCTGATACACC
>JBILYJ010000613.1:0-3123 GCA_044377795.1 Reyranella sp.
ACAACGCCACGCGATCGCCCGGACCGACACCGAGGTCGGCAAGCCCTTGCGCCGCGCGTCTTGCGCTCTCGGTCAGTTCGAAGAAGGACATCGTCCGGTCGCCGTGCAGGAAGGCCGGCGCGTCGGGTGTCCGATCTGCGATGTCGGCGACGAGCTTCCAGACATCGGTGGCGGGTTGGGCGAGAGGCATGCCGGGCGGAGACTAGCCGAAGACGGTGTCATCTCAAGCCCGATCCCTTGACCCGGCACGGCGCTTGCGTGAACTTGCATTTTGGGGATTGGGGGTCGTGATGTTCCGTCGAAGCCTGCTTGCCGCTCCGCTCATGCTTGCCGCCGCGTCGGCGCGCGCCCAGCAATGGGTGCCGAAGCAGCCGATCAAGATCCTGGTGGGCTATGCGCCCGGCGGCACCGCGGACATGGCGGCCCGCATTGCGGCGGAGACCATCCAGCGGCAGCACGGCTACACGGTAGTCGTCGACAACAAGACCGGTGCCGGCGGCTTCATTGCGCTCAAGGCCGTGGCCCAGGCGCCGGCCGATGGGTACACGGTCGGCATCGGCATCATGGGCCAGCTCGCGGTGGGTCCTGTCGTGCCGGGCTCGCAGATCCCGCTCGACCTCGACAAGGAGCTGACGCCGATCTGCAATCTCGTCGGGGTGCCGATGGCCCTGATCGTGCGCATGGATGCGCCGTTCAAGACGATTCCGGAATTCGTTGCCTACGCAAAGGCCAATCCCGGCAAGGTGAGCTATGCCTCGACCGGTCTCGGCTCGACCAACCAGCTCGGCGCCGAATTTCTGGCCGCCGAAGCGGGCGGCCTGAAGCTGATCCACGTTCCCTATCGCGGCGGCGCGCCGGCCATCGCCGATGTGGCGGCCGGCAATGTCGACATGTTCTTCGGCAACGTGTCCGAGCTGATCGGCCAGGCGCGCGGCGGCAAGGTGCGGGTGCTCGCGCTCGCGTCCGCGAAGCCGACGCCGCTGGCGCCCGAACTGCCGCTGCTCACCAAGGACATTCCCGCCCTCGACATCAACAACTGGTTCGGCCTGATGGGACCGGCCGCCCTGCCGACCGACATCAAGGCGGCACTGGCCAAGCTCTTCATCGAGGCGATCGCGGACCCGAAGAATGCCGAGACGCTGGCCAAGCAGGGGCTGGAGCCGATCGGCCAGGGGCCCGATGCATTCGCCGCCTACATCGCGAAGGACCGTGAACGCTGGGCGAGGGTCGCCAAGCAGGGCAATGTGAAGGCCGAATAGCAAAGGACGTTTAATGAGTGCGCCGCTTTCCCTCGGGATCGACATCGGGGGAACTTTCACCGACCTCGTCATTCATGATCCGCGCACCGGGCGGGCCGTCATCTGGAAGGAAAGCACGACACCGGACGATCCGGCCCGCGGCGCACTCGAAGGCACGTGGCGCGTGCTGGAGAAGGCGGGCGCGAAGCCCCAGGAGATCGGCCGCGTTGTCCATGCCACCACGCTGTTCACCAACGCGCTGATCGAGCGCAAGGGCGCGAAGACCGGCCTGCTCACCACGGCCGGTTTCGGCGACGTGCTGGAGATCGCCCGCGAGCGCAAGTACGAGCTCTACGATCTTTTCATCGAGATGCCGAAGCCGCTGGTGCAGCGCGCCTGGCGCCGCGAGGCGAAGGAACGGCTGGGACCGGACGGCAGCGTCGAGATCGCGCTGGATGTCGATGCCGCGATTGCCGAGGTGGCTGACCTCGTGAAGCAGGGGGTAGAGAGCCTCGCGATCTGCTTCCTGCATTCCTACGCCAATGCCGCGCACGAGCGGCAGATCGGCGCGGCGGTGGCCGAGCGCTTCCAGAACCTGTCGATTTCGCTGTCGTCGGACATCGCGCCGGAGATCCGCGAGTACCTGCGGGCCAGCACGACCGTGGCCAACGCCTATGTGCGGCCGCTGGCCGAGATCTATCTCGAGCGGCTGGAGCAGGCGCTACGTGCCGAGGGGATCCCGGGCGGTCTGTTCCTCATGCTCTCCAATGGCGGACTCACCCATGTAAGCGAAGCCAAGCGTGCGCCGGTCCAGTTGCTGGAAAGCGGCCCCGCAGCCGGTGCGTTGGCCGGCGCCTGGTTCGGCCGCAATGCCGGGCTGGAGCGCGTGCTGGCCTTCGACATGGGCGGCACGACCGCCAAGCTGGCGCTGGTCGACGACGGCGAGCCGCTGGTCGCCTGGGGCTTCGAGGCGGCGCGCGAGAAGCGCTTCCTGCGCGGTTCGGGCCTGCCGATCCAGATCGCCACGGTCGAACTGATCGAGATCGGCGCCGGCGGCGGTTCCATCGCGCACAAGAGCGATCTCGGGACACTCAATGTCGGCCCGGAGAGCAGCGGTGCCCAGCCGGGCCCGGCCTGCTATGGCCGCGGCGGCACCGAGGCGACCGTGACGGACGCCGATCTGACCCTGGGCTATCTCAATGCCGATTTCTTCCTGGGCGGCGCGATGAAGATCGACGCGGTGGCGACGAAAGCGGCGTTCGGCAAGCTGGCCGATGCGCTGGGCGTCGAGCCGGGCCGAGCCGCCTTCGGTGTGCATGACGTTGTGAACGAGAACATGGCCGGCGCGGCGAGGGTCGCCATCGCCGAGCGCGGCCGCGTGCCCTCCGAATATGCGCTGCTGGCGACGGGCGGAGCGGGGCCCGTCCATGCCTGGCACGTGGCGCGCAAGCTCGGCGTCAGTCGCGTCGTCTGTCCGCCGGGCGCGGGGGCGGGCAGCACGATTGGCATGCTGATGGCCCCGGCGCGTGTCGATCGCGTGACGAGTTTCACGACGCCCCTGGCGGGGGCCGATCTCGCTGCGGCCGGGCGCATCTTCGCCGGTCTCGAGAAGGAGGCGCTCGACGTGCTGCGCCTGACCGGCGCCGACATCGAGGGCCGCACCGTTCGTCATCTCGCCGACATGCGTTACATCGGCCAGGGCAGCGAGATCACCGTCGTCCTGCCGCAGGCTCTCGGCGAGGCCGAGGTGAAGAGCGCGTTCGAGGCGGCCTACAAGGCGCTGTTTGCCCGCACGCCACCCGGCGCGGCGATCCAGTTCGTGGCCCTGCGTCTCTCGGTCAGCGCGCCCATGCCGGGTACCGGCGGCAAGCTCGAATTGCCGCGC